>JAYWIE010000073.1:0-5003 GCA_043789155.1 Rubricoccaceae bacterium
GGCCCAGCACGGGCGAGCGGAGCAGCGGGCCGAGGTGCCCCGGGACGAGCCCTGTGATCCCGGCCGGCAGCGGCACGAGCCGCCCGCGGCGCTGGATGAGCGCGCCCGTCCGCGCCGCCGCCGTCTCGACGCCGAGCGCGTCGCACAGGGCCTGCGCATAGGGGGTACGGACCAGGAACGCGTCCGGCCCGACGTCGGCCGTGAACGCGCCGAGGCGGAGCGTCCGCACGACGCCGCCGACGCGCTCCGACGCCTCGACGAGGCGCACGCGCGCGCCGGCGAGCGCGAGCCGCCGCGCCGCGACGAGGCCGGCGACGCCGCCGCCGAGCACGAGCACGTCGCAGGGCACCGCGTCGGTCACGGGTCAGACGGGCGAGGTCGTCCCGGCCGGCATCGGCATCGTCGGGGCCGGCGCGACCGCCGCGCGCACGTCCGACACGACCCAGCCCTCGGCCGCGGCGCGGCCCTCGACGAGCTCGGCGAGCAGGCGCGTGTAGCGGGCGTCGTCGTTGAGGCTCGGTGGGCGGACGAGCGTCATGCCGTTCGCCTTCGCCGCCTTCTGGGCCTCGATGTCGATGTCGAACAGGATCTCGACGTGGTCGCTCACGAAGCCGATGGCGAGGCTGACGACGTTCGTGATGCCGCGCTCGGCCTTGAGGGCCGGCACGTGGTCCTCGAGCTGCGGCTGGAGCCACGGCTCCGGGCTGCGGCCCTCGCTCTGGTAGCTCCAGCTCCACTGGTCCGGGCGCAGGCCGGCGCGCTCGGCGACGAGCCGCGCCGTCGTCCAGAGCTGGTCCTGGTACGGGTCGCCCTCGCGCAGCACGCGCACGGGCAGGCTGTGCGCCGAGAGCACGACGTGCACGTCCTCGCCCGGGGGAAACTGGGCGATGCCCTGCCGGACGCGGTCCGCGAAGGCCTCGACGAGCAGGTCGGCGTCGAAGTACGCGTCGACGTAGCTCACGTCGATGTCGCCGCGGTAGAGCTCGAGCCCGGCCTGGACCTTGGCCTGGTACTTGGCAATCGACATCGACGAGAAGTGCGGCGCGAGCACGATGGCCACGGCGCGCTCGACGCCGTCGTCGATCATCTGGCCGACGGTCTCCTCGATCCACGGGGCCCAGTGGCGCATGCCCAGGTAGGCGCGGAAGCGCTCCGGCTCGCCGGGCGGGTTGAGGACGGCCATCGCGCCGTCGATCTGCTGCTGCGTCAGGCCGAGGATCGGCGAGGCACCGCCGATGGAGCGGTAGTTGTTCGTGATCTCGTCCAGGACGGCCGTCGTCGTCGGCCGGCCGTGGCGGATGTCCGAGAGGTAGCCCGGGATCTCGTCCAGCGAGGCCGGCCCGCCGTAGGCCATGAACAGGACGCCGACGGGTTTTTCTGTGATCTGCATCGGAGGGTCAGGCGGGGATGGACTGCGCGGTCCGCTCGTGGACGTAGTCGGCGAGGCGCGCGACGGCGTCGGGCGGCGTCGAGGGGACGAGGCCGTGGCCGGTGTTGAAGACGTAGCCCGTGGCCGGGGCCTCGGCGAGGACGCGGTCGGTCTGCGCCCGCAGCTCGCGCCACGGGGCCTGCAGGAGGAACGGGTCCAGGTTGCCCTGGAGCGGCAGCCCGCCGGGGCGGGAGATCGAGACGCGCGCGTGCGCCTCGGTGAGGCTGGGCCCGGCGTCGACGCCGATCGCGTCGCCGCCGGCCGCGGCGACGGCGTCGAGGTGGCCGGCCGTGCCGGTCGTGAAGTGGACGACCGGCTTGCCGGTCTTCTGCGCGATGGCGATGAGCTTGGCCGTGTAGGGCGCGGCGTAGCGCTCGTAGTCGGCTCGCGAGAGGGCACCGGCCCACGAGTCGAACACCTGGAGCGCCTCGGCCCCGGCGCGGGCCTGCTCGGTGAGGAAGCTGCCGGCGACGGTCACGAGCTTGTCCATGAGGCGACGCCACGCGGCGGGCTCGGTGTACATGAACACGCGCGTGCGCTCGTAGGTCTTGGACCCGCCGCCCTCGATGGCGTAGGCGGCGAGCGTGAACGGCGCGCCGGCGAAGCCGAGGACGGGCGTCGCGTCGCCGAGTTCGGCGCGCACGATGCGGATCGCGTCGAGCGTCCACGGCATCGTCTCGCCGGCCGGCGGCGTCGCGAGCAGGTCGACGGCCTTCGTCGTGCGGATCGGGTTGTCGATGACCGGCCCGACGCCGCTCGCGAAGCGCAGCGTCAGGCCCATCGTCTCGAGCGGCGGCAGCAGGTCCGAGTAGATCACGGCCGCGTCCAGGTTGAACCGGCGGAGTGGCTGGAGCGTGATCTCGGCCGCGATCTCGGGCGTCTTGACCATCGTCAGGAAGTCGTGCCTCTCGCGGACGGCGCGGTACTCGGGCAGGTAGCGCCCGGCCTGGCGCATGAACCACACGGGCGTCGCGTCGACGGGCTCGCCGCGGAGGGCGCTCAGGAATCGGGACATGGGGGAAGGATGGGGCCAGCGGGCAGTAGCCAGTGGCAGAATGGGTGGAGCTCCCCGAAACGCCGCAGGAGAGTGAGTGCCACTGGCCACCGGTCCGGGTCTCCCGGTGCCTCGGCGGCGCGAGCCGGCGACACTGGCTGGTGGCGCGTCAGTGGCCCGAGCCGGCGTGGTCGAGCGCCCACGCGAACGGGCCGGCGTCCTGCCACACGGCGCGGCCGGCGAAGAACGGCCCCAGGCGGTCGATGAACTCGGCCGTCTGCCGCGTCGCGCGCATGCGCTGCACGACGGCCGAGAGCGGGTGCAGATCCCGGCCGACGAGGCCCGCCACGAAGTCGGCGTCGTTGGGGTCGAGGCCGTGGCAGGCGAGGCGGACGTCGTGCGCGTGGTCGCCCTTGCCGAATGCGCGGCCGATGCCGCCGTGCTCCATCAGCATCCGGCGCTGCTCCTCGCGCGGCTCGCGCTCGAAGCGGCCCGAGCGCCGCAGCGGGTACCACACGGCCCACGGCCAGTCCGGGTTCGTGATCGTCTGGACGGGCCTGGCCACGAGTGCGCCGACGAGGTCCTGCTCGTAGCCGATCGAGTAGCTCCGGCCGAGCATCGTCAGCTCGGGCCGCGGCGTGAGCGCGGCGAACGGTTTGGAGAGGTGCAGCGCGCGGCCGTCCTCGACGAAGAACGCCGGGTCCTCGGCGAACGTCACGACGGCCGCGCCGCGCGGGTCCTGCGCGCTCTGGTAGACGGCCCCGCCGACGCCCGACGCCGCGGCCGCCTCGGCGAGCGGGGCGGTGTCGGTGCAGCCCGTGTAGGCGAGCAGCTGGACGAACAGGCGGCGGTCGAGCGACTGCGGCGCGCCGTCGGCGGTCTTGCCGCGCTCGGCGAGGTCGAGGCCGGGAGCGTCGCGGCGCGCGGCGTCGGCGGGCGCGGCGTCGGCGGGCGCGGCGGTGAGGTCGAGGGCCATCGGGATCAAGCGGCTTCCTCGCGCAGCCAGCGGGCGGCGTCGAGGGCGTGGTAGGTGATGACGAGGTCGGCACCGGCGCGGCGGATGCCGGTCAGCGTCTCGAGGACGGCGCGGCGCTCGTCGAGCCAGCCGCGCGCGGCGGCGGCCTTGATCATGGCGTACTCGCCCGAGACGTGGTAGGCCGCGAGCGGGCGCTCGGGGAACGCCTCGCGCAGGCGGCGGACGACGTCGAGGTAGGCCACGGCGGGCTTGACCATGAGCATGTCCGCGCCCTGCTCGACGTCGAGCGCGGCCTCGCGGAGCGCCTCGCGGGCGTTGGCGGGGTCCATCTGGTGCGTCCGCCGGTCGCCGAAGGCGGGCGCGCTCCGGGCCGCGTCGCGGAACGGGCCGTAGAACGCCGAGGCGTACTTGACGGCGTACGACAGGATCGCCACGTCCGGGAAGCCCTCCGCGTCGAGGCCGTCGCGGACCGCGCCCACGACGCCGTCGATCATCGACGACGGCGCGACGATGTCGGCCCCGGCGCGGGCGTGGCTGAGGGCCGCGGCGACGTGCTGGGGCAGCGAGCCTGCGAGGTCGAGGTCGCCCCCGGCCGCGATGTAGCCGCAGTGGCCGTGGTCCGTGTACTCGCACAGGCAGACGTCCGTGACGACGGCGATCTCGGGCACGGCGTCCTTGATCGCCCGCGTCGCGCGCTGGACGGCCTCGGCGTCGTCGGCGGACGACGAGCCCACGGCGTCCTTGTGCTCGGGCAGCCCGAACAGGAGCACGCCGGAGAGGCCGGCCTCGGCGGCGCGCTCGGCCTCGCGCACGGCCTCGTCGACGGACAGCTGGAAGACGCCGGGCATGGACCCGATCTCGTCGCGGCGGCCCGACCCGGCCGTGACGAAGAGCGGCAGGACGAAGTCGGCGGGCGCGAGGCGCGTCTCGCGCGCGAGGCGGCGCACGGCCGGCGAGGCGCGCAGCCGCTGCGGGCGCTGTCGGAGCAGGGCTGTTGTGAGCGTTTCCATCTCAGGCGAGCAGGTGGGCGAGGGTGTCGACGAGCCCGGCGAGCGTCGGCGGGTCGGCGGTGGCGGTGGGCGCGTAGCCGTGCGCGCGGACCGCGTCGGCCGTGACGGGGCCGATGGCGACGAGCGCAGCAGCACCGAGGCGGGCGTGGCCCCCGTCCTCGGCGGTGTCGCGGAGCGCGCCGAGAAAGCCGCGCACGGTCGAGGGCGACGTGAACGCGACGGCGTCGGGGCGGGCGTCGAGCGCGCGGCGGACGGCCGAGGGCGTGGCCCCTTCGAGCGTGCGGTACGCGACGGCGTCCGTCAGGTCTGAGCCGCGCGCGGCGAGGCGCGCGGCGACGGCGCGGCGCGCGATGTCGGAGCGCATCAGCACGACGCGCTCGCCGGGCTCGACCGGCAGCTCGGCCGCGAACGCGTCGCCGGTCGGCTCGCTCGGCCAGAACGCCGGCCGCACGCCGACGGCCGCGAGCGCCTCGGCCGTCCCCGGCCCGACGGCCGCAGTTAACACCGATCAACGGATCGTCGTCAACGGCCTTCTCGGCCTTGGGTTCGAATTCGGTGAAAACAAGCTTCGCTGGACCAACCTTTACATCCACG
>JAYWIE010000074.1:0-4996 GCA_043789155.1 Rubricoccaceae bacterium
GCTCATCCAGCCGGTGGCGATGGAGGAGGGCCTGCGGTTCGCGATCCGCGAGGGCGGTCGGACGGTCGGTGCCGGCGTCGTCTCCAAGATCCTCGACTAAACAGAGCAGGAAGGAGGAAAGAGGAAGGAGGGTCCGAGGCAATTGCCTCTCTTCTTTCCTCCTCCCTCATTCCTCTTTCCTAACCAACCATGGCAAACCAGAAGATCCGGATCAAGCTCAAGTCGTACGACCACATGCTGGTCGACAAGAGCGCCGAGAAGATCATCCGCACGGTCAAGAGCACCGGCGCGGTCGTGAGCGGCCCGATCCCGCTGCCGACCAACAAGAAGATCTACACCGTCCTCAGAGGACCGCACGTAGACAAGAAGAGCCGCGAGCAGTTCGAGACGCGCTCGCACAAGCGCCTCATCGACATCCTCTCGACGTCGACCAAGACCGTCGACGCTCTGATGAAGCTCGAGCTCCCGTCCGGCGTCGACGTCGAGATCAAGGTCTGATGACGCGCCGCACCGTCAGGTCAGGGCTCGCCCTGATGTTCACCCTGCTGCTCGCCGCGCCCCTCGCCGGGTGCGACGAAGCGACGACCGACACGCGCCCCGACAGCGAGCGCATCGTCGGGACGTGGACCGCGGCATCGGCGAGCGTGATCGTTCGCAGCGTGCCGATTCCGATCCGCGTCGCGGACCTCACGTCGGCGGGCGACGAGCAGTCGTTCACGTTTGCTCAGGACGGCCGCTTCGCCTTCGTCTTCGACCCGCAGGACGGCCGCACGATCTCGGTCACCGCCCTCGGGCAGACGGTCTCGGTCCCCGTGAGCCAGACGGTCCGGCTCGCCGGCACCTACACGCTCGACACGGGCACGCAGACGATCACGTTCTCGACCGTGCCCGGCCAGACCGTCGACGACTTCCAGCTGGGCTACGGCTTCAGCGGCAGCCGCCTCGACCTCAAGGCCAACGACTTCGCGACGCTCGTCCGCCTCTTCGGCTTCGCCGGGACCGGGGCGGACCAGCTCGCGCAAATCGTCACCGGCGGTCAGCTTTCGTATACCGGCTCCTGAGCCGGCCCCGGCGCGCTCCGGCGCGCCTCCTTTCATTCGCACGCGACGCGTCACAGACGCGCACCGCGTTCGGGCTTAACTAAACCACCAGGTTTCAATGAGCGCCATTCTCGGCCGCAAGGTCGGCATGACGAGCATCTACAACGAGGCAGGCACGCAGACCGTCGTCACGGTCATCGAAGCGGGCCCGTGCGTTGTGACGCAGGTCAAGACCGACGACATCGACGGCTACAGCGCCGTTCAGATCGGCATCACGGACAAGAAGATCAAGCACACGACGAAGGCCCTCCAGGGTCACTTCGCCAAGGCCGACACGGCCCCCAAGCGGCACCTCGTCGAGTTCCGCGACTACGGCCTCGACGTCGAGTTGGGCCAGACGATCTCGCTCACCGACATCTTCGCCGAGGGCGAGAAGGTCGCCGTGTCGTCGACGAGCAAAGGCAAGGGCTTCCAGGGCGTCGTGAAGCGGCACAAGTTCCGCGGCGTCGGCGACGCGACGCACGGCCAGCACAACCGGCAGCGCGCGCCGGGCTCGATCGGACAGGCGTCCAGCCCGAGCCGCGTCTTCAAGGGGCTCAAGATGGCCGGCCGGATGGGCGGCGAGCGCGTGACGGTCAAGGGCCTCCGCATCGTCCGCATCCTCGCCGACAACAACCTGATCCTCGTCAAGGGCGCGGTACCGGGCCACAAGAACTGCATCGTCGAGATCGCCAAAGCCTAACGACAGGAAGGAGGAAAGAGGGAGGAGGGAATGCGGCACCACGCACAGCGAGAGCCTGCATTTCCCTCCTTCCTCCTCCCTCACTCCTCTTTCCTTCCCCAGATATGAAACTGACCGTTTACACCCGGACCGGTGCCGAAGCCGGCCGCGAGGTTGAGCTCGACGACGCCGTGTTCGGCCTGACGCCGAACGACCACGCGATCTGGCTCGACGTCCGCGCCATCCAGGCGCACATGCGCCAAGGCACGCACAAGACCAAGGAGCGCGCCGAGGTCTCCAAGTCGACCCGCAAGCTCTACCGCCAGAAGGGCACGGGCAACGCCCGCGCCGGGTCGGCCAAGAGCCCGACGCGCAAGGGCGGCGGCACCATCTTCGGCCCGCGCCCGCACGAGTACAACGTGCGCGTCAACCGCAAGACGAAGCAGCTCGCGCGCCGCTCGGCGCTCGCGCACAAGCTCACCGCCGGCACCCTGCGCGTGCTCGAGAACCTGACGCTGGACGCGCCGAAGACGCGGACGATCGCCGAGATGCTCACCGGCATCGGCCTCACCGGCCGCGTTCTCGTGCTCACCAACGGCATCGACGACACGCTCTACCGCTCGGCCCGCAACCTGCAGGGTGTCGAGGTGTGCGACGCCGCGCAGGCGTCCACGCTGGACCTGATGAAGGCGAAGACGATCCTGCTCCAGGAGGGTGCCGTCGAGGCGCTCACGGCCGCGCTCCGCTCGTCGGGCAAGAGGGCGGCCGGTCGGACCGACGCCACGACCACCGAGGCGTAAGCCGCATCCAACCGACCCATGAGCACCATTCTCATCGCGCCGATCCTAACCGAGAAGTCCACGCGGCTCACCGACGAGGGCAAGCACTACGCCTTCCGCGTCAAGCAGACGGCCAACAAGATCGAGATCCGACAGGCGGTCCTCGCGCGCTACCCCGACCTCGACATCAAGGAGGTCCGCACGATGATCGTGCGCGGCAAGCGCCGCCGCCAGATGACCAAGCGCGGCCTCGTCAAGGGCCAGCGGCCGTCGTACAAGAAGGCCATCGTTACGCTCCGCTCGGGCGAGATCGACCTCTACGGCGACGTCTAACGCAGGAGGAAGGGAGGAAAGGGTTAGAGGAGGAAGGGAAATGCACTCCCCTCTTCAACCCTTCCTCCTTTCAAACCCTTCCTCCATCAACTCAATAGAGGCGCAAAGCCCGTCGGGCACGTAAGCCTCCCAGACCAATGGCAATTCGCAAACTCAAGCCGAACACGCCGGGCCAGCGACACCGCTCGGTCTCGATGTTCGAGACGATCACGACCGACACGCCCGAGAAGAGCCTTCTCGACACGTGGACCCGCTCGGGCGGCCGCAACAACCGCGGCCGCAAGACGAGCCGGCACCGCGGCGGCGGCCACAAGCGCCGCTACCGCATCATCGACTTCAAGCGCAACAAGCTCGGCATCCCGGCGCGCGTCGCGACGATCGAGTACGACCCCAACCGGTCGGCCCGCATCGCCCTGCTCGTCTACGCCGACGGCGAGAAGCGCTACATCATCGCGCCGGACAAGCTCGCCGTCGGCCAGACGGTCGTTTCGGGTCCCGACGCGTCGCCGGACCTCGGCAACGCGCTTCCGCTGACCAACATCCCGCTCGGCACGGCCGTCCACTCGATCGAGATGAAGCCCGGCAAGGGCGCGCAGATGGCCCGCTCGGCCGGGACGTACGCGCAGCTCACGGCCCGCGACGCCGGCTTCGCGACGCTGAAGCTGCCCTCCGGCGAGATCCGCCTCGTGCCCGCCTCGTGCATGGCGACGATCGGCGTGACGTCCAACCCGGACCACATGAACATCGAGATCGGCAAGGCCGGCCGCAGCCGCTGGCTCGGCATCCGCCCGCAGACGCGCGGCGTGGCCATGAACCCGGTCGACCACCCGATGGGCGGCGGCGAGGGCAAGTCCTCCGGCGGCCACCCGAAGTCCCCGACCGGCGTGCCGGCCAAGGGGTTCAAGACCCGCAAGAAGCGCAACGCTTCGGATCAGTTCATCGTCCGCCGCCGCAAGGCCAAGAAGTAACCCGCTATGGCACGCTCGCTCAAGAAAGGCCCGTACGTGTTCTACAAGCTCGCCCGCAAGGTCGAGGAGATGAACGCCGGCGGCAAGAAGCGCGTGATCAAGACGTGGAGCCGCGGCTCCATGATCACGCCGGACATGCTCCAGCACACCTTCGCCGTCCACAACGGCAAGCTGTTCATCCCGGTCTACGTCACCGAGAACATGATCGGCCACCGGCTCGGGGAGTTCGCCCCGACGCGCACCTTCCGAGGCCACATCGCTGGCAAGAAGGACCGCCGCCGCTAACACCCCGCCGCGGCTCCGCCCGCGATGCGCACGTCGTCCTGAAACGCACCCCTGCCGAGCCCCGTGCTCCGGGGTGAACACGGACCGGCGACGCGCGCCCAGCCAAACACTCCAATGGAAGCACGCGCCAAGCGGAAGTACATCCGCTCCAGCCCCCGCAAGATGCGGATCGTGGCCGACGTCGTCCGCGGCAAGAACGTCGCCGACGCTCTGCGGACGCTCCACTTTCTGCCCCAGAAGGCGACGCGCCCGATCGAACTCACGATCCAGTCCGCCGTCGCCAACCTCCTCGACCAGAACGACGACGCCCGCGTCGACGTGGACACGCTCGTCCTGAAGACGATCCAGGTCGACGAGGCCCCGTTCCTGAAGCGCTTCATCCCCGTCTCGCGGGGCCGGGCCCACTCGATCCTGAAGCGCTCCAGCCACCTCACCGTCGTCGTCGGGACTCCGGCCGACGCCTAACCACAAAGCACCATGGGACAGAAGACCAACCCCATCGGCTTCCGGCTCGGCGTCATCCGCGGCTGGGACTCGAACTGGTACACGGACGGCTCCTTCGCCGACAAGATCGTCGAGGACGAGGAGATCCGCCGCTACCTCGACGCGCGCCTCAAGCGCGCCGGCCTGAGCCGCACCGTCATCGAGCGGACGCCCAAGCGCGTCATCCTGACGCTGCACACGTCCCGTCCGGGCGTCATCATCGGCCGCGGCGGCACCGAGGTCGAGAAGCTCCGCGCGGAGCTCCAGAAGATCACGGACAAGGACATCCAGATCAACATCAACGAGATCAAGCGGCCCGAGATCGACGCGACGCTCGTCGCTCAGAACATCGCGCAGCAGCTCGAGGGGCGCGTCTCGTACCGCCGC
>JAYWIE010000075.1:0-4976 GCA_043789155.1 Rubricoccaceae bacterium
CTCCAGGCCGTGATGGGCTGGAAAGACTGCCACCTGCACACGTTCGAGGCCGGCCGCCGCACGTTCGGGCCCGCTGACGCCGAGTGGGACGTCGAGGACGAGCGGCGCGTGACGGTCGAGCAGCTCCTCAAGACGTCGCGCTCGCGCCTCGTCTACACCTACGACATGGGCGACGGCTGGGAGCACACGGTCCGTCGCGACGCCATGCTCGCCAACGACCCCGACGCGCCGCCGTTCGCGTGCGTCGGCGGCGCTGGCGCATGCCCGCCCGAGGACTGCGGCGGGCCGTGGGGCTACATGGACCTGCTCGCCGTCCTCGCGGACCCGTCGCACCCGGACCATGCGGAGATGCTCGGCTGGACCGGCGGACCGCTCGACCCGGCTGCGTTCGACCTGGACGCCACCAACAGGGCGCTCCGGAACGCGTAGGCGGAACCCGCGACGCGCATCGCGCGCTCTCAGCCGCTACTCCCCCGCTGCGCCATGACCGCCCAGAAAGCCCTCGTCGTCACCGACGCCACGCTCGACGCGCTCAACGAGCACCTCCGGGCGGGCTGGACCGTCGTCTCGGCGACGCCGATGGGCGGCGGCGGGCAGGCGGCCGGCTTCGCGAGCCTCGTCGTGCTCGATCAGCACGGGGCCGCGGCCGACGCCATCCTCGGCCAGATCGAAGAGGCCATCGACGCCGCCCCCGAGACGTCCGCGACGCAAGACCCGCTGCTGCGCCGCCTCCAGGACGACGCCGACGACCTGGGTCCGCTCGAAAATCGAGGCCGGGCGTCGGCCTAGCCGGCGTCGGCCTGGCAAGCGTCAGTCCGGGTGAGCACCGTCGCGGCGGCGGCGGAAGCGGCGGCCGTAGGCCGGCGGAAACAGGAACAGCCCGTACGGCTCCTGCCCGCCCTGCGCGAGCGACTGGTGGTGCCGCCCGTGCGCCCGCTTGACGGCCTGCGCGGCCGCGTTCTTCGTCTTGAAAGGCGCGAAGCGGCCGTGGGTGTAGAGGTCGTGCAGCACGAAATACGCCCCGCCGTAGAGCGCGACCCCGAGGCCGAGCGGAAAGGCCGTGCTCTGCGCCGGGGCCTTCCGGCCGGCCCACATCGCGCCCATCGAGACGGCCGCGAATCCGGCCGAAAAGAGGTCGTTGGCTTCGAGCGGGCCGTGCGAGTGCCCGGGCTCGTGGTGCGTCCTGTGGACGCCCCACAGCGGGCCGTGGAAGGCATAGCGGTGCAGGACGTAGGCCGAGACTTCGGTTGCGGCGAACGAGGCGGCCGTGAGCGAGGCGAAGCGGAGCACGAGCAGCGGCGGGAGGGCGGGCCGTCCGTACGCCACCCTGCCGGCGCGGCTCCCGGCCGCCGCGGCTACGCTGCCGGGTTAGATAATTCCCCGATCCCCCGCCCGGCGCTTGCGCTTGCGGCGAAGAAGGCCGTACTTGCGCGCATGTCCGCCCCGACTGCCCTGCTCGCGCCGCGCGTCTGGCTCGCCGCCGGTCTCGCCGCAAGCCTCCTCGGAGGCCTCGCCACCGGCGCGTCGGCGCAGGGCGGCTTCCAGACGCTGGACCCGTTCTACCGCGGCGAGGCCGCGCAGCGCGCCTTCGACGGCGAGTTCGCGGTCTCGGCCGAGGCGGCCGTCCGCGACGCGGACCTGCTCGGCATCGCCGAACCCGGCACGCCGGCGAGCCCGCTCGCCTTCTCGGGGCGCGTGGATTTTGCGCTGCTGCCGCAGGTGGACCTCTCGCTCGTCGCGGACCTCTCGGGCGGCGTCGGGCGCGGGCCGATGGGCCTGAGCTGGGTCGTCGTCAAGCCGTACTGGCGCAACGAGGCGACGGACTACGCGATCCGCATCGCCGTGGACCCCGCGAGCGAGGGCGGGCTCGGCTTCCGCCAGACCGACGTCGCGTTCCTCTCGGCGACGACGCTCTCGCCCGACGTCACGACCGACGTCGCGTTCGGCATCCGCCGCGTCCGGACGGGCTACACGCTCGCGGCCGAGGACGTCGCGGGCACGGCCGGCGGGGACGCGCTGTTCGCGGCCGGCGCAGGGCCGGACGGCGTGCGCGTCGTCGGACAGGAGCTGCGCGTGTCGTGGGGCTACAACGTCGTCTTCGACCCGGCGGGCAGCCGCCTCGCGCTCGGCCTCGTCGCCGAGGCCGGCGACTACGCGCTCGTCCGCACCGGCGGCCCGATGGGCGAGAGCGCGGCGACCGGCCGCGAGCGCATCCGCAGCGGCATCGGGTGGCTGCGGGCGGGCCTCGAGTTCAGCCGGCCGGCGTACCAGCTCGCGCCGTTCATGAGCCTGCCGCTCGTGACGTGGGCGGACGTCCGCGGCGAGCCCGTCCGCTACGGGCCGCGCCCGGAGAAGCTGCGCGCGGGCGTCCGCGTGACGCTACGCTGACGCGACGTCCGGGGCGGGGACGTCTGGGGCGGAGGCCGCCGGGCGGAGTGCCAGCCGGAACGGGCAAGACGTCCCAGCGGAGCGTCTCTACGGGCGCTCGGTCGGAACAAACGAGGATGCCCAGGGCATTTCTCCTTCCTCCTCACTCCTCCCTCCTTGACCCTCGGCCTCGTCTCGGACACCCACGGCGTCTACCACCCCGAGCTCGATGTCGTGTTCGAGGGCGTCGACCTCATCCTCCACGCCGGCGACGTCGGGCCGGGCGGCATCGTGGAGCGGCTCGAGCGGCTCGCGCCTGTCGTCGGCGTGTGGGGCAACATCGACGGGCCCGCGGTGCGGCAGCGCTTCGGCGAGCACGCGCGCATCGTCGCCGGCGGCATGAGGGTCTGGATGACGCACATCGGCGGCCACCCGGGCCGGCCGGGCGGCCGGCCACGGTGGGACGCGCGCGTGAGGGAGCTGCTGACGGCCGAGCCGCCGGACCTGTTCGTCTGCGGCCACAGCCACATCCTGCGCATCGAGCGCGTCAAGGCGCTCGGCGGGATGCTCTACGTCAACCCCGGCGCGGCGGGCACGCAGGGCTTCCACCTCGTCCGGACGTGCGTCCGGCTGACGGTCGAGGACGGGAAAGCCACGGCGGCCGAGGTCGTCCACCTGCCCGACCCGTCACGGCCCGGCTGACGGTGCGGTCTACCGCGCGAGGATCCAGTCGGCGACGGCCGTCATCATCTCGGGCGAGAACGACGTGGTGATGAGCCCGTACTCGGCCGGGTCGCCCGTCTCGGTGCGCTGGAAGAGGTGGTTGAGGCCGGGGAAGACGCGGACCTCGGTGCCCGCGGGCGCGTCGGCGAGCGCCGCCCGCATCGCCGGCACGTTGTCGCTGGCGCGGACCTGCTGGTCGCGCTCGCCGAACGCGGCGAAGGCCGGCACGCGGAGGCGGCGCAGCGCCGGGGCGGGGTCGTAGGCGATGAAGAAGCGCATCCACGGGCCGCCGAGGCCGTCCAGGACGGGCCCCATGTCGAAGGCGTCGGGCCCGAGCGCCGCACGGTCGGCGGCCGTGATGCCGGCCGTGCCGGTGCCGAACGCGGCCCGGGCCCGCCCGACGGCCGTCGCGGCGTCGCCGGACGAGACCGCGTCGAGCGCGGCCGCGAGCGCGGCGTCGTACGCCGCGACGCCGGCCGCCGACGCGCCCGACGCCGGCAGGCCGCGCGCGAGCTGGTACCGGAGCACGTCGCGGCCCGAGACGGCCGGCCCGGCGAGGAGCACCACGAAGCGCACCGCCGGCGAGGCGTTGGCCGCCATCGGCGCGACCTCGCCGCCCTCGGAGTGGCCCACGACGCCGACGCCGGAGACCTCGGGGCGCGCGGCGAGCCACTCGGCCGCGGCCTGCGCGTCGCGCGCGAAGTCGGCCGTCGTCGCCGAGCGGAAGTCGCCCGTCGAGCGCGCGATGCCGCGGTCGTCGTAGCGGAGCACGGCGATGCCGCGGCGGGCGAGCGCGTCGGCGAGGACGGCGAAGGGGCGGTGGCCGAGGAGCGCCTCGTCGCGGTCCTGCGGCCCGGAGCCGCTCACGAGCACGACGGCCGGGAACGGGCCCGCGCCCGCGGGCAGCGTCAGCGTGCCGGCGAGCGTCACGCCCGCGACCGAGGCCACGGCGACGTCCTCGTCGCGGTACGGGAAGGGCGCGCGCGGCGCGTCGGCCCGCTCCGGCAGGCCGGGCGCGGCCCCGGCGGCGAGGCGCGTGAGCGTCAGCGGCAGGCTCGCACCGCCCTGGCTCCACGTGCCCGAGATGGAGTCGCCGGCGAGCGTCCCCTCGTAGCGCCCGCCGATGGCCGGGATGCCGAGCGTCAGCCGGTCGCCCGCGAGCGCCGTCGTGCCGACCGGGAGGCCGGTCGCGCCCTGCATCGGGACGTCGAACGTCGCCGTGAGCGCGCCGCCCGTCTCGACCACGTGGAGGACGAGCGTGAGACCGGTCCCGGCGAGGACGCCGGACCAGTCGCCGGCCGCGGGCGACGGCGCGGTGGGCGTCTGCGCGGCGGGCGTCTGCGCGACGGCGGCCGAGGCGAACAGGAGGGCGGCGGCGAGGAGGCGAGGCATCGGGGCGAGGACTGGAGGTGGACGACGCGTGCAGCATAGGGCATCCGCGCCCCGACCACACGGGCGCGCGGCGGGCTAGTTTCGCCCCATGCCCGACACGCGCCCCGACCCGACGCCTCAGCAGTCGCTCGCCGCGCGCGAACAGGAGGCCTCGCGACCGGTGCAGCCGGCCGACCCCACGCGCCACGCGCTCGCCGCGCGCGAACAGGAGCTCCGGACGCTGCTCGAGCTCTCGCAGGCCTTCGGCCGCGACCTCGACCGCGACGCCATCCTCGCGCGCCTCGGCTTCGCCCTGATGGGCCAGATGCTCGTCCGCCGCGCCGCCGCGTTCCTGCGCGCGCCCGACGGCCACCTCGTCCCGGCCAGCCCCGTCCCGGCCGGCGCGGGCGCGTGGCCGGACGTCCCCGCCGCGCTCGCCGACCTCGACCGCCCGGCCGTCCTCGACGCCGGCCCGCTCGCCGAGGCCGGCTTCGCCGTGGCCGTGCCGCTGCGCG
>JAYWIE010000076.1:0-4924 GCA_043789155.1 Rubricoccaceae bacterium
CCAGACGCCGTCGGGCCCGGCGTGGTACTCCTGCCGCGTCGCGCGGACGTCGATCCGCACGCACGCCGCGCCGGCCGGGATGCGCGTGCGGAGCCGCAGGCCGGACGTGCTGACGTACGGCGTCGGCGGGCCCGCCCGGCCCGCGGCGCTGATGGCCGCCTCGCGCCACTCGACGAGCACGTTGCCGCCGCGCCGGCCCATGAGCACGAGCGCCGTCAGCGAGTCCCGCCGCCCGACCGCTCGTGGCGCGACGATCCGCTCGATGGTGAGCGGGCGCAGGGCCACGATGGGCTCGTAGGGCGGCTCCGGGTCGCCGGGCTGCCGGAGGCGGTAGGGCCGCGCGAGCGAGCCCGCCGGGTCGGCGTCGGGGATCGTGTAGAGGCGCGCGCGGCCGCGCCGGCGCGCGAGGGCGACGTCGGCCGTGACGTCGTCCAGCGAGCGCGCCGCGTCGGGCGAGTAGTAGGTCCAGTCGGCGCGCATCCGCTGCTCGCGCTGGACGGTGACGAAGGCCGAGTCGGTCGGGGCGGCGAGGTAGAAGCTGAGCATGGTCGTGACGGGCTGCGACGGCTGAATGGCCCCCGTGAACGCGGGCGTCTCCATGCGCATCGAGCCCGTGGCCCACGCCGCCGCGAGCTCGAACGCGACCCGCGTGCCCGTCGATCGGACGACCATCACGGCCGGGACGTCCGGGCCGGCCTCGGGGTCGGTCCCGGCGAGGATGGCGCTGCACCGCTCGGCCGTGCCCGCAGCCGGCGCGTGGCCGGCGGACGTGATGCGGCACGTGTGCGCCGGCGCGGCGGGCTGCCCGGGCGGCCGGAGCCGCATCGTGTTGGCGGTGTAGCCGTCGCGGTCCGGGTCCTCGCCGTCCTCGCCGTAGCCGGTCGCGACGTAGCGCGCCGCGGCCGTGTCGAAAAACCAGTTGTTGAACTCGAAGTCGTACTCGGTCGCCGTGTGGCGCTGCGCGTGGGTCGGCCGGCCGGGGTCCGGCGTGCGGACGGCGTCCGCGGGCGCGACGAGCCAGTAGGACTGCATCATCGAGACGCGCTCGGGCGTGCCCGGTGCGACGAGGTCCGGCGGGAGGCCGTTGGGCAGGTCCGAGAACGTGATGGCGGCGGCCCAGACGCCCGTGCGCGCCGCGAAGCCACTCGCGACCTGCCGCTGCGACGTCCCGGCGACGGCGTGGCGGCCGGCACGGAGCGTGAAGTCCAGCGTGCCCACGGCCGACGTCGTGAGCGCCGTCAGCGTGTCGACGCGCTGGAAGTAGGGCTCGAACCAGTTGTACCAGTACCACCCGCGCGCGTCGACCGTACGGCGGCAGCCGAGGTCCAGGCACCACGTGTTGACGCCGAAGAGGGCGTTCTCGGCGAGCGGCCGGTCGCGGACGCCGTCGAGCGGCGGCTCGGCCGAGCGGTAGGCGAAGTCGTCGAACCAGACGCCGGCGTCGGGGAGGCGGTGCTGGGCCTGCGCCGGCAGCGCGAGGGCGACGAGGAGCAGCGCGAGGCGCATGGCAGGGCGGGCGGGCGATCCGGAGGATAGCGCAGCGGACCAGACGGGCGGGCGAAAACGGAAAACGGCCGCCTCCGGGATGGAAGCGGCCGTCTCGTACACCCGAGAGGATTCGAACCTCTGACCTTCGCATCCGTAGTGCGACGCTCTATCCAGCTGAGCTACGGGTGCATCCTGTCCCGCCTCCGAGGAACCTCGTGCGGCGGGCCTCGAAGATAGCCCGGTCTCCCCGCAGGTCCCAAGTGAAGAGGCGTGGAAGCACTCAGCCGGCCGCCTCGTCGCCTGTCAGGAACCAGAAGTGCCGCGTCGGGCCGTGGCCGTGGCCCAGCCCGGGCGCGTGCCGGATCGCCTTGTGCACGTAGCCCCGCGCGAGCCGGACGCTCTCGACGAGGCCGCGCCCGCGGGCCATGTTGGCCGCGACCGCGCTCGCGAGCGTGCAGCCCGTGCCGTGCGTGTGCACCGTGCCGAGCCGCGGCGAGCGGAACAGCTCCTCGCCGCCGTCCCACACGAGCACGTCCACGGCGTCGGCCTCGGCGTCGAGGTGGCCGCCTTTGACGAGGACCGCCCGCGGGCCCATCGCGAGGATGGCGCGGGCCGCCCGGACGGCGTCGCCGGCCGACGCCACGGCGAAGCCGGCCAGCACGGCTGCCTCGTGCGCGTTCGGCGTCGCGAGGTCGGCGAGCGGCAGCAGGCGCTCGGCGATGGCCGCGACGGCGTCGGGCCGCAGCAGCAGGTCCCCGGACGTCGCCACCATCACGGGGTCAACCACGACCGGCGCTAGGGCCCACCGCGCGAGCCCGTCCGCGACCGCGGCGACGACCTCGGCCGTCGCGAGCATCCCGGTTTTGACGGCCCCGACAGGCAGGTCCGACGCCACGGCGTCGAGCTGCGCCGTGACGAACGCGGCCGGGACCTCGTGGACGGCCGCGACGCCGCGCGTGTTCTGCGCCGTGAGCGCGGTCACGACGGACATGCCGAAGACGCCGTGCGCCTCGAACGTCTTGAGGTCGGCCTGGAGGCCCGCGCCGCCGCCCGAGTCCGACCCGGCGATGGTCAGCGCCGTCGGCATCACCGTCGTTGCCCTGCTCATGCGCGCGGCCGGCGGCGGCTGGCCGCGACGAGCGCGAGGCCGGCCACGACGGCGATGCCGCCGTAGACGATCCACTCGCGCTGCCCGATCATGAAGCTGTCGACGGCCGTGATGAGGCCGAGGCCCTGGCCGATCCAGATGCTGCCGGAGACGGCGAGCAGGAGGCCGAGGACGAGAAGGAGTCTGGACATGGAAGCGTTAGTCGACTAGGGTTTTCTTGAGCTGCTGGATCGTCTCGACCGGCGTCGGATCGACGTCCTTGCGCATCGCGAGCCAGAACGAGGCGGCGTCGCCGAGCTGCACGAGCGACAGCATGCGCCCGAGCCGCGTCGCGCCCTCGGTGTGCACCTCGGTCCAGCCGTGGACGTCGCCGGCGACGAGGGTCTTCGTCGCGGCGTAGCGCTTCTGGACCTGTGGGTGGTCGTCGCGGTCGCGGAGGACCTCGACGTGCATCCGCGCGAGCAGGTCCGGCGGGCCGGCCTCGAAGCCCATGATCTCGTTGTGGTCCAGCTCCGGGAAGACGTTGCCGACGGCCGGGTGCTTGGCGTTCTCGTGGATCTGCGTGCGCCAGCGCATCCCGACGGCCTCGAGGAAGCCCGCGGCCGTGTAGATCACGGGCAGGTTGCCGACGTAGGCGGCCGAGAGCGCGCGGGCCGGGTTGGCGTCGTCGTCGGCGTCGTGGCGCTCGGCGCGGGCGCGGGCGTCGGCGACGGCCGCGGCGAAGTCAGCGTCGGGCAGCGCGAGCAGGCCGAGGGCGCGGGCGAGGCGCAGCACGGCCCCGAGCGAGTAGCCGAGGGCCGCGCGCGGCTGGAGCCCGCCGGGAATGGTGACCGCGGGGTAGCCGTCTGCGGCGGCGCGCTCGGCGATGGTGCCGCCCGACGTCACGACGGCGACGCGCGCGCCGCGCTGCCGCGCCTCGGCGTAGCCGGCAAGCGTCTCCTCGGTCCCGCCGGAGTAGCTCGACGCGATCACGAGCGTGCGCTGCCCCACCCACGCCGGGAGCGTGTAGTCGCGGACGACCGCGAACGGGACCGGGGCCGCGTCCGCGCAGAGCGTGCGGACGAGGTCGCCGCCGATGGCCGAGCCGCCCATGCCGACGAGCACGACGCCGTTGAGGCCGCCGGCGTCCAGGTCGGGCAGGAACGCGGCGAGGTCGTCCGTGGCCGCGGCGGCGTCCCAGCCCGTCTGGAGGTGGTCCGGGAAGGCGCGGACGGCGGCGCGCATGTCCTGCGGGTCCTGCCGGGCGGCGTCGGTGATCAGAGCAGACATGGCGGGCGCGCGGCGGGCGCGCGGTTAGAGGACGTCCGCGGCGTCGCCGATGAGGGCGGAGAGGTCGCGGTTGTGGAGGGCGAGGAAGTCGTCGAGCAGGTCCTGGACGCCGGCCGCCGTGGACTGCGCGAGCGCGTCCTGCGCGAGCTGGCGCGCCTCGGGCAGCGTGTGCGAGCGCAGCACGCGGCGGACGAAGCCGAGCGCGGCCGGGCTGGCCGAGAGCGCGTCCACGCCCAACCCGACGAGCAGCGGCGTCGCGCGCGGGTCGGCCGCGAGCTCGCCGCAGACCGAGACCGTCTTGCCGGCGCGGCGCGCGGCCTCGCACGTCGCCGCGACGAGGGACAGCACGGCCGGGTGGAGCGCGCGGTAGAGCCCGGCCACGAGGTCGTTGCCGCGGTCGACGGCGAGCGTGAACTGGGTGAGGTCGTTGGTGCCGACCGAGAAGAAGTCGACCTCGGCCGCGAAGCGGTCGGCGAGGAGCGCCACGGCGGGCACCTCGACCATGATGCCGAGCGGCAGGCCCGCGCGGAAGCGCGCGCCCTCGGCCGCGAGCGCGGTCTCGACGTCGCGGATGGACCGGCGGACGGCGCGGACCTCCTCGAGCGTCGACACCATCGGGAGCAGGATCTGCGGCGGCGCGCCGTCGGGCGCGTCGGCGGCGGCGCGGAGGATGGCGCGGAGCTGCGGCCGGAGCAGGTCCGGCTTGTCGATGAGGATGCGGATGCCGCGCCAGCCGAGGAACGGGTTGGCCTCGCGCGACGAGAGCGGCAGCACCTTGTCGCCGCCGAGGTCCACGAGGCGGAACGTGACCGGATACGGGGCCGCGTGGCGCACGGCGTCGCGGTAGACGTCGAGCTGCTGCGCCTCGTCGAGCGCGCGGCCCTGCGTGAGGAACAGCATCTCGGTCCGGAACAGGCCGACGCCCTGCGCGCCGTAGGCCCCGAGCAGCGGCAGCTCCTCGCGGAACTCGACGTTGGCGCGGAGGGCGACCGCGTGGCCGTCGCTGGTCTCGGCCGGCGCGTCGGCGTCGTCGGCGTCGTCGGCGGCGAGGGCGGCGAA
>JAYWIE010000077.1:0-4887 GCA_043789155.1 Rubricoccaceae bacterium
GATCGCGCCGAAGCTCGTCGCCAGCCGCCGGCCGGCGGCGACGGCGCAGCGCCTCGCGCCGCTGCTGAGCCCGCTCGTGAGCCTCGTGGCCCCGCTCGCGGACGTCCTCGCCGCGGCCGCGCACGGCCTCCAGACCCGCGTCCAGCAGGCCGCCGAGCCGATCTCGAGCGAGGACCTCAAGACGATGGCCGACGTCGGCGAGGCGCAGGGCTCGCTCGAGGAGGGCGAGCACGCGCTCATCCACTCGATCGTCGACTTCGGCGAGACGACGGTCCGCGAGGTCATGGTGAGCCGCGTCGACATGACGGGCCTGCCGGACGACGCGCCGCTCGGGCAGGCCCTCGCGCTCATCCGCGACAGCGGCCACAGCCGCTTCCCGCTCTACCACGCCTCCATCGACCGCGTGCTCGGCGTCGTCTACGCCAAGGACCTGCTGCCGATGCTCGCCGACGACCCGGCGACGCCGGTCGAGTGGGCCGCGCTCGCGCGCAAGCCGCTCTTCGTCCCGCCGGCGAAGCCGCTCGACGACATGCTCGCGGACTTCCAGCGCACCAACACGCACATGGCCATCGTCGTCGACGAGTACGGCGGCACGGCCGGCCTGCTCACGCTCGACGACCTGCTCGAGGAGGTCGTCGGCGAGATCCGCGACGAGCTGGACAGTGAGGAGGACGAGACGCTCGTCCACGCCCTCCCCGACGGCGGCTTCCGCGCCCAGGCGCGCATCGACCTCGACGACCTCGCCGACGCCGTCGGCGTCCCGCTCCCGACCGACGCCTTCGACTTCGAGACGCTCGGCGGGCTCATCCTCGACGCGCTCGGCCGCCTCCCGGACCCCGGCGACACCGTCGACGCGCACGGCCTGCGCCTGTGCGTCGAGACGATGGAGCAGACGCGCATCCTCGACGTCCGCGTCGAGGTCCTCCCGCCGCCGGCCGTGGACGCGGAGTAGCGGGACTCCGCGCGGCGCTGCCGCCAGCGGCGGGGCTCTGTCTGCCCGGTCGCTCCAGAGAAGGCCCGGACGGCGGGCCGGAAGACACGGGATCTGGTGGAGGGAGCCGCCCCGGGCGAGCACGTCCTGCAGGTCGTCGCACGGCTGCCGGCCCGGGTAGTCCGGTCCCGAGGGGAGGAGGCCGTTCCCCCGGACCGTCTCTAGCTTGCCCGACGTCCCGCCCGCCCCGACCGCTCGATGCCGACCCTCCCCTGCAGCGCCGCCCGCCTCGCGCTCCTCGCCCTCTTCGCGGTCGCCGCCGCGCCCGCCGCGTCCGCGCAGCCCGCCGCGACCGACACCGTCACCGCCCGCGCGCTCGACGGCGGCAAGATGTGGCTCTTCGAGGAGCCGCCGACGGACTACCTCGCGGCGACGTACGGCTTCCGGCCCGACGAGGCGTGGTACCGCCACGCACGCCTCGCGAGCCTCCGGATGCCCGGCTGCTCGGCCAGCTTCGTCTCGCCGCACGGCCTCGTCGCGACGAACCACCACTGCGCCGAGGGCGCAGTCGTGGCCGTGGACCGCGGCGGCGAGGGCCTGCTCGACGGCGGCTTCTACGCCCGCTCGCTCGCCGACGAGCGCCCCGCGCCCGACATGACGATGGACCAGCTCGTCGGCATCGAGGACGTTACGGCCGAGATGTCGGCCGCCGCCGATGCGGCAACGACGGCCGAGGCGCGGCAGGCCGCGGTCGAGGCCGCGACGGCGGCCGTCACGGCGCGCCTGCTCGCGGCCCGCGGCGTCACCGCGGCCAGCCCGACCGCCCCGTTCGTCGTGCAGGTCGTCGCGCTCTACAACGGCGGGCGCTACTCGGCCTACACCTTCCGCCGCTACCGCGACGTCCGCCTCGTGATGGCCCCCGAGCTGCGCCTGGGCTCGTTCGGCGGCGACTACGACAACTTCACGTACCCGCGCTACGCCGCCGACTTCGCCTTCCTGCGCGTCTACGGCGACGACGGCCGCCCGCTGAGCTCGCCCGACTACTTCCCGCTCTCGGACGCCGGCGTCGCCCGCGACAGCGTCGTGTTCGTCGTCGGCAACCCGGGCTCGACGGCGCGCGGGCTGACCGTGGCCGAGCTCGAGACGCTGCGCGACACCGAGCTCCCGGCGACGGTCGAGTTCGTCGACGCCCGCGTGAGCGCGCTGCTCGCCTACCTCGCCACGGGCACGGCGGACAATCCGGATGCCGTGCGGGCCCAGATCCAGAGCCTCCGCAACGGCCAGAAGGCCTACCACGGACGCCTGCGCGGGCTCCAGGACCCCGCCATCATCGCGCGCCGGCGCGCCGCCGAGCGCGCCTTCCGCGCGGCCAGCCCCGAGGCGGCCACGCTCATCGACCGCCAGGACGCGCTCCAGCGCCAGCGCCGCGGCCTCGCGCGCCCCACGCGCGACCTCTCGACGCTGTTCAACCCGCGCTACGGCTCGGCGACGATGCTGCGCGCGCTCGCCGTCGCCGGCGGGCGCGCGGCCGAGACGGCGACCGTCGCCAACCGGCCGGGCACGCTGGAGCGGGCCTACCTCGCCGCCGAGCTCGCCCAGATCGAGCGCTACGTCCGCGCCCAGCCCAGCATGGCCGGCGACCGGATGCCCAAAATCTTCCAGTCCGGCGGCACGCCGGCCGAGATCGCCGACCGCCTTCTCGCGACGTCGGCCGTGGCGCGGCCCGAGACGTCGCCCGGCGCGGCGACCGACGACCCGGTCGTGGCGCTCGTGGCCCGCCTGCTGCCCGACGTCGAGGCCTACCGGGCCGCCGACGCGGCCATCGACGTGCAGGAGGCCGAGGTCCGCCGCCTGCTCGGCCGCGCGCGCTTCGCAACCTACGGCGCGGCCGTCCCGCCCGACGCCACGTTCTCGCTGCGCTTCACCGACGGCGTCGTGCAGGGCTACGACTACAACGGCACGCAGGCCCCGCCGGTGACGACGCTCTTCGGCGTCTTCGACCGCTACCACAGCTTCTGCGAGGCCGGCCGCGGCGCGCCGGCCGTCACCGCCCCCGACGGGCAGGCCGCCTGCGACTGGCAGCTCCCGCAGCGCTGGCTCGACGCCGAGGACGACCTCGACCTGAGCACGCCGGTCAACTTCACGTCGACGTCCGACACCATCGGCGGCAACTCGGGCTCGCCCGTCGTCAACCGCCGCCTCGAGCTCGTCGGCCTCAACTTCGACCGCACGATCGAGGGCCTCGTCCGCGACTACCTCTACGCGCCCGAGCGCGGCCGCAACGTCATGGTCGACGCCCGCTTCGTGCTCGAGGCGCTGCGGGAGGTCTACGACCTCGACGGCCTCGCGGACGAGCTCACGCGCGGCACGCTCCGCCGATAACGCGGCGTGTAGGCAGTTGTCATCCTGAGAAGCTGTTTGGCGAAGGGAGGATCGGCCTTACCGCCCCCCCGCGGGGGGCCGCCCGTAGGGCGGGGGGGCGGTTTTCGGGCCGTTGAGGGAACTGCCCCCCGCTCGCTCCGCTCGCCGCCCCCAGGTTCGGGTTCACCCGGCGCGGGGGGGCCGTTGAAGCTGCGCTGGCCTTCGCCAAACAGCTTCTGAGCCTTGCGAAGGATCTCGACGCTCGTGTCCGAGCCGTCGCTACCGGCTGCGACAGCGTGGACGGGCGGCGTCGAGATCCTTCGCATTCGCTCAGGATGACATGATGAGACGTATACAGCATCCCGATCTCTGCACCAGCGCCATGAATCGCCTCGCCGCCGTCGCCGTCCTGCTCGCGCCCGCGGCAGCGGCCCAGGTCGTCCCCGACCGGCCGGGCCTCGGCATCGGCTCCGAGGCCCTCACGCCGGGCGCGGTCCAGGTCGAGGCCGGCCTGCCCGAGGCGGCGCTGACGTCCGGGCTCGACACCTACGCGCTGCCCGTCCAACTCCGGGTCGGCCTCGCGCCGGGCATCGAGGCGCGCGTGGCAGCCGGCTACTCGTGGGCGCTCGACGCGCTGCAGAACGACGCCGGCTCGGGCTTCAGCCCGGTCGTGGCCGGCGTCAAGGTCGAGATCCCGGTTCCCGACGTCGCACTCGCGCTCGTGACCGAGGTCGTCGTGCCCGTAGACGGCGGCGGCGCGGTCGGCGTCCAGCTCAACGCCCCGGCGACGGTCACGTCCGGCAGCGTCGAGGTGTCGCTCATGCCGGGCGTGGTCGTGCAGGACGGCACTACGACGCTCAACCTCGTCGCGACGCTCGGGCGCGACCTCGGCGGCGCGCTCTCGGCCTACGCCGAGCTGGGCGCGTTCCCCGTCGTCGGCGGCGGCAGCGGGACGCCGGTCTACGTCGGCGGCGGGCTCACGGTGATCGCCCACCCGGACGTCCAGCTCGACGTCTTCGCCGACGCCGGCGTCTCGGGCGGCGCGGCGGACGTGCTCATCGGCGTCGGCCTCGCGTTCCGCATCCGCTGACCGGGCGCTCCGCCGCGGGCTACTCCGGGCGCAGGCCGGGGATCGGGGCGAACGACTGGAGCGACCCGCCCGCAGCGGGCACGCCGACCTGGACGTACCGGTGGCCCGAACGCTTGTGACAGGCGTTGCAGCCGTCGAGCATCAGGGCGTAGCTCGAGTCGAACCGGGCGCGGTCGCCGAGGCGGGCCGCGGTGCGGAGGCGCTCCGCGCGCGGCAGCGCGACCTCGGCCGCGATCGCCGAGATGTCGACGTCGCGGAGCGTGATGCGGCTGTCGATGAGGCGCTCCGTGTTCTCCTGGATGCGGCTCGCGTAGAACGCCGCGAGCGGCCAGTTGTCGGCCTCGGCCGCCGTCTGCGCCTTCTCGGCGTAGCGCTGGTAGAACACCATGTGCAGCAGCAGCTGCTGGGACTGGATCGCCGCCTGCCGCGCCGCCGTCGCCCCGCGCGCCTCGGGCGCGACCGTCTCGGGCCGGAACACGGCGAGCAGCGCCGTCACGACGGCGAA
>JAYWIE010000078.1:0-4849 GCA_043789155.1 Rubricoccaceae bacterium
CCGCCAGGGCCGCCCTGTCCGGGCCGGCCGCGCTGGGGGCCGCCGGCTCCGGTGCCGCCGCGCGAGTTCTGCTGCTGAGCCATCGTGTTCTCTGTATGGGTGGGACCCGTGGGTCAGAACTGGAGGCCGCCGGCGCGCGCGCCCTCGGCGAGTGCCTTGACGTTGCCGTGGTAGCGGTAGCCGCCACGGTCGAAGACGGCAGTCTCGATGCCAGCCTCCTTCGCACGCTCGGCGAGCCGCTGCCCGACGCTCTTGGAGGCGTCGATGCCGGAGCCGGCCTCACCGCTCTCGCGCGTGGACGCGGCGGCGAGTGTGACGCCCGAGGCGTCGTCGATGAGCTGGGCGTAGATGTGCTTGTTCGAGCGGAAGACGCTCAGGCGGGGGCGCTGTGCGCCGCCGGTCACCTTGGCACGGATGCGCCGGCGGATGCGGGCGCGCTGTGCCGTCTTGGGTGCGGTCTTGGCCATAGTTGGGTGCCGTACGGCGCGACGGAGGGTGCCGTCGTGCCCGGTGCGTGGAATCTGTGGAAGCGGGCAGAGGACGCGGCGCTGTGCCGCTCCCCTGCCCCGGCTCGCTTAGCGCGCAGCCGTCTTGCCTGCCTTGCGGCGGACGAACTCGTCCGAGTAGCGGATGCCCTTGCCCTTGTAGGGCTCCGGCGGACGGAGGGCGCGGAGCTTGGCGGCGACCTGGCCGACGAGCTGCTTGTCGATGCCCTCGATCACGACGCGCGGGCTCTGGCCGCGGACCGTCGTGGCCGTGATCTCGATGCCGTCCGGCGGCAGGAAGTAGATCGGGTGCGAGAAGCCGAGCGCCATCTCGAGGATGCCGTTGTTGACCTCCGCGCGGTAGCCGACGCCGATCACCTCGAGCTCCTTTTTATAGCCCTCGGTGACGCCGTGGATCATGTTGGCGACGAGCGAGCGCGTGAGGCCATGCAGCGCGCGGTGGCGCTTCTGGTCCGTCGGGCGCGTCACCTCGAGGCCCTCCTCGCCCTCGGCGATGGAGATGTCCGGGTCGACGTTGAGGTCGAGCCGGCCCTTGGGGCCGGTCACGACGACGTAGTTCTTATCCGAGACCGACACCGTGACGCCGTCGGGCGTCTGGATCGGCATTTTTCCGATTCGGGACATGGGGGTAGCGCTGAGCGCCGGCGCTTTAGTTGACGACTGCGAGCACCTCGCCGCCGATGCCGGCGCGGCGAGCCTCCTTGTCCGTCATCACGCCCTGGCTGGTCGAGACGATGGCGATGCCGAGGCCGTTCATGACGCGCGGCAGGTCCTTCGCACCGACGAAGCGGCGGAGGCCGGGCTTCGAGATGCGCGTGATGGTCTGAATGACGGGCTTGCCGCCGCGCATGTACTTGAGGTACACGCGGATGAGGCCCTGCTTGTCGTCCTCGATGTTGACGTAGTCCTTGACGTAGCCTTTATCGAGGAGGATCTGCGTGATCGCCCGCTTGAGCTTCGACGCCGGAACGTCGAGGTGCGGGTGCCGGGCTTTCTGGGCGTTGCGGATCCGGGTCAGGAAGTCCGCGACGGGGTCGCTGATTGCGCTCATTGGGTCTTCGGCCGGTTTGGCGACGTTGCCACCTGGCCGCTAGAGGGAGGGAATGCTCTGTTTGAGGGTCGGGGTTTGAGGGTTGCAGGAGATGAGGTCGGACAACCTCAAACTCCAAACCTCAACCCCTCTCCCCTACCAGCTCGACTTGCGGATGCCGGGGATCTTGCCGTCGAGAGCCATCTCGCGGAAGACGTTGCGGCAGAGGCCGAACTTGCGGAGGTAGCCGCGGGGACGGCCGGTCAGGGCGCAGCGGTTGTGAAGCCGGACCGGCGAGGCGTTGCGGGGCAGCTTCTGGAGCTCCTCGTAATTGCCCTCGGCCTTGAGCTGCGCGCGGCGCTCGGCGTACTTCTCGACGACTTTGCGCCGCTTGGTCTCGCGGGCGATGGCGCTCTTCTTAGCCATTGTGTTTCTCGGTGGTGTGCGGTGTGGGCTGTAACACCCAGAGGGGTTACGCCTCCTGCGTCTCGCGGCGGACGAACGGCATGCCGAACGAGCGGAGAAGCGCCTGTGCCTCCTCGTCCGTCTGCGCCGTCGTCACGAACGTGATGTCGAGGCCGGAGATGCGCGCGACCTTGTCGATCACGATCTCGGGGAAGATGATCTGCTCCTTGACGCCGAGCGTGTAATTGCCGCGGCCGTCGAACGAACGGTCCGGCACGCCCTTGAAGTCGCGGACGCGCGGCAGCGCGAGCGTGATCAGGCGGTCCAGAAACTCCCACATGATGGTGCCGCGCAGCGTCACCGCCACGCCGACCGCCATCTGCTCGCGGAGCTTGAAGTTCGAGATCGACTTGCGCGCGAGGCGGACGCTAGGCTGCTGGCCGGTGATCGTCCGCAGCTCCTGCACCGCGTCGTCGAGGATCTTCTTGTTCTGCGATGCCTCACCGACGCCTTTGTTGACGACGATCTTCTGCAGGCGCGGGACCTGCATGACGTTGACGTAGCCGAACTGCTCCCGCAGAGCGGGGACGACCTCGTCGAGGTAGCGGGTCTTGAACCGCGGGGTATAGTTTTCCATTGGGTTGGTCGTCGAGCAAACCGGCGAGCAGGGCTCGGGGCGGTCTGCCTCGTGGACGGTCGGGTACAGGAGACGCGGCGCAGGGGGCGGTGGCGGTGTGCCACGTGCCTCGCACCGGGTGCCCAGGACCGGATTTACTGGTCGAGCTCGAGGCCGGTCGTCCGGGCGACGCGCAACCAGCGGCCCTTCCCCGTGTTGGGGTCGGTGACGAGCTTGCGGCCGACGCGCGTCGGCTTTCCGTTACCGTCGACCGGGAGCACGTTGGAGGCGTGGATCGGGCGCTCGGCCTCGATGCGGCCGCCGTTGGGGTTGGCCTGGTCCGGCTTCGTGTGCTTGTAGCGCACGTTGACGCCCTCGACGAGGACGCGCTCTTTGGCCCGGTAGACCTTCAGCACGCGCGCCTGGTAGCCCTTGGGCCGGTCCATGCCGAGCGCCTCGGACGACGTGATCGCCTTGGTCAGGGCGACGATGTCGCCCTTCTTGACGTGCAGCTTCTTCTGCTTGTTCTTCGTGCGGGGCATCGGCTTAGAGGACTTCGGGTGCGAGGGAGACGATCCGCATGAACTGGCGGTCGCGGAGCTCGCGCGCGACGGGGCCGAAGATGCGCGTCCCGCGCGGCTCGTCCGAGTCGTTGAGCAGCACGGCCGCGTTCTCGTCGAAGCGGATGTACGAGCCGTCCGAGCGGCGGTACTCCTTCTTGGTGCGGACGACGACGGCCTTGGACACGTCGCCCTTCTTCACGTTGCCACCGGGGATCGCGTTCTTGACGCTCACCACGATGCGGTCGCCGACGCGGGCGTAGCGGCGTCCGGAGCCGCCGAGCACGCGGATGCAGAGCACTTGCTTGGCCCCGCTGTTGTCGGCGACGTTGAGCCGGGATTCTTGCTGAATCATGGGGTCTCAGTCTGTGCGTCCCGCTAGGCAGGACAGCGGGTGATTAGCGGGCACGCTCGACGACCTCCACGAGGCGCCAGCGCTTCGTCTTGGACAGCGGGCGGGTCTCCTGGATACGGACCGTGTCGCCTTCGCCGGCGTCATTGGTCTCGTCGTGCGCCTTCAGCTTCGTCGTCTGCTTGACGTACTTGCCGTAGATCGGGTGCTTCACCTGCCGCTCGATCGCGATGGTGATCGTCTTGTCCATCTTGGACGAGACGACGAGGCCGACGCGCTGCTTGCGCGCGTTGCGCTGGGCGTCAGCCTCGGCGGCCGTGGCCGTCGTGTCTGTGTGTTCTGCCATTGGAGTGGGTCGCTTGGTGAGCCGTGACCTCACCAACTACGGAAACGAGTGCGGCGGCGAAGCCGTCGCGGGCGGTGTCGGGTCGCCCGGAGCGACGCGCGGCCGCCCATAGCCTAAGAGAATACCGCATGCTCCGTGAAGGTTCTGCCAGACATGCGGCGAGTGGCCGCGTCCTGCCAAAGCTTCACCGCAGCGCCCGGACGGGCGGGCCGTCCGGGCGCTGCGGTGTGGAGCGAGAGGGATCAGCCCTCGGCCGGAATGTCGCCGCCGAGAACGTCGCGCTTCTGGGCGAGGACGGTCTTCATGCGGGCCACGTCGCGGCGCTTGTCGCGCAGCGCGATCGGGTTCTCGAGGCCGGCCACGGCGCGGCGGAACCGGAGGTCGGTGAGGTCGCGCTGCTCCTCGGCGATGCGCGTCTCGATCTCCTTCTCGGTGAGGGCGCGGATGTCGCTGGTTTTCATGGTCTGGTCGGGCAGTGCCCCGCGCGTGCGCGCGGGGCGGGAGAGTCAGGCGTCGGCGCTCACGGCGTCGGCGTCGGCCGTCGGGAGGGCGACGGGCGTCAGCTCCGGGCGCATCACGAACTTGGCCTGGATCGGGAGCTTCTGGATGGCGAGGCGCAGCGCCTCACGGGCGACGTCCTCGGGCACACCGCCGATCTCGAACAGGATGCGGCCGGGTTTGACGACGGCCACCCAGTACTCGGGCGAGCCCTTGCCCTTGCCCATTCGGGTCTCGGCCGGCTTCTTGGTGATCGGCTTGTCCGGGAAGACCCGGATCCACACCTTGCCGACGCGCTTCATGTAGCGCGTCATGGCGATACGGGCGGACTCGATCTGGCGGGACGTGAGCCATCCGGCTTCGAGCCCCTTGATCCCGTAGTCGCCAAAGGCGATCCGCGAGCCTCGGTGGGCGAGGCCGGTCACGCGGCCCTTCTGCATCTTGCGGAACTTGGTCCGCTTCGGCATCAACATAGTCGTGTCAGTCTGGGCCCCGCCGGTCGGCCGGCGGAGCGAGGTTCAGAAGGGGGTTAGCGC
>JAYWIE010000079.1:0-4837 GCA_043789155.1 Rubricoccaceae bacterium
TTGACGAGCGCGAACCGGCCGCGCTCGCTCTCGAGCGCGAGGCGCGTGAACACGGCGTCTCCCGCAGCCTGCTCGTGCGTCGTCTCCGCGGACGAGATGGTGCCGTGGTACTCGAAGAACGTCGCGTAGCGGGCGCGGACGGCGTCGCGGCCCTCGGCGACGCCGTCGAGCGCGACGAGCGAGGCGTCGTCGGTGTAGAGGGCGGTGACGGCGTCGGCGTCGCCGGCGAGCAGGGCCTGGAGGTGGCGGTCGGTAAAGGCAGACATGGCGGGGGAGGAGGGGAGTCGACCGAACGGGCGCAGACCGGGAAGGGGTTCCGCGCGCGGCGGGTCCGCAGGCCGGGCGCGATCTTGCGGCAGACCCACCCCACCCCGATGCCCTCGCTCCCGCCTGTCCGGCGCGGCCTCGCCGCGCTTCTCCTGATGGTTGCGCCGGCCGCGCTCGCGCAGACGCCCGTGCCCGCCGCACTGCCGCCCGCCGCCGCGCCCTACGCCGACGTGGCCGCCCGCATCCGCGCGGCCGCCCTCGCAGACTCCGCCGCCTACGACCGCATCGCCGCGATCTCGGACGCTCACGGCTCGCGCCTGAGCGGCTCCGACGCGCTCGAGGCCGCCATCGACGACATCCTCGCCCGGATGCGCGCCGACGGGCTCGAGCACGTCCGCGGGCAGCCCGCGCTCGTGCCGGTGTGGATCCGCGGGGCGGAGTCGGCGGCGCTCGTCGGGCCGGCGGGCGAGACGCCGCTCGCGATGCTCGGCCTCGGCGGCAGCGTCGGCACGCCGGGGATCGAGGCTCCGGTCCTCGTCGTGTCGTCGTTCGAGGACCTCACGGCGCACGCGGCCGAGGCGGCCGGCCGCATCGTCCTCTTCAACGTGCCGTTCACGAGCTACGGCGCGACGGTCCGCTACCGGACGGGCGGGGCGTCGGCCGCGGCGCGCGTCGGGGCCGTGGCCGCGCTCGTGCGCTCGGTCACGCCGCGCTCGCTGAGCACGCCGCACACGGGCACGATGCGCTACGCCGAGCCGACGGCCGCCGAGGTGGCCGCGGGCGAGCCGGCCGTGCCGCGCATCCCGACGGCGGCCGTGACGGTCGAGGCGGCCGAGCGCATGCAGCGCATGCAGGACCGCGGCGAGACGCCCGTCGTGCGCCTGCGCATGGAGGCGCGCACCGCGCCGGACCGCCTCTCGCGCAACGTCGTCGCCGAGATCCGCGGCCGCGAGCGCCCGGGCGAGGTCGTCGTCGCCGGCGGCCACATCGACTCGTGGGACGTCGGGCAGGGGGCCATCGACGACCTCGACGGCTGCGTCGTCGCGTGGGAGGCCGTGCGCGTGCTGCACCGGCTCGGCCTGCGCCCGCGCCGGACGGTCCAGGTCGCGTGCTGGACGAACGAGGAGAACGGCGGCCGCGGCGGGCAGGCCTTCCGCGACTCGCTCGGCGCGGCCGTCGCGGGCGTCCAGCTCGCGCTCGAGAGCGACGGGGGCGTCTTCGCCCCGCGCAGCTTCGGCTACACCGGCGCGCCGGGCGGGCTCGAGATGCTCCGCGCGGCCGTCGAGCCGCTCATCCGGCCCGTGCTCGAGGCCGAGCCCGCGGCCGCGGTCGGGATCGTCGCCGGCGGCGGCGGGTCCGACATCGAGCCGCTGATGGAGGCCGGCGTCCCGGGCCTGAGCCTCAACACGGCCAACGAGGACTACTTCTGGTACCACCATACCGAGGCGGACACGGTCGACAAGCTGAACCCGCGGGACCTCGCGCGCGCCGTTGCCGCGACGGCCGTGCTGCTGTACGTCGCGGCTGAGATGCCCGAGCGCCTCCCGCACGGAGCGCCCGAGGAGCGGTGACAGCCCATCCACTCCATCACAGGCGCTCGCGCCCACTCCGCCCTATGTCACGGTCGTTCTGCCTCTTGATCGTCCTCGCGGTATCCGGCCCCGCAGACGCGCAGCGCTCCCCGCGCGATGCGTTCGGGTGGCTCAGCGCCGGCGTCGGGCCCAGCACGGCCGGGGGGACAGCCGTGACGCTCGCCATCGCCGGAGGGCGCAGGGCGAACGCCGTCGGCCTCCGCTACGGAAGGGCGGAGGGCGCGAGCGTCAACTTCCTGACGGACTTCCCGGACGACGGGGACCTGTCCCTCGTCGCGGACCTCTCGGTCCTCTACGGCCGCCGGGTCCGGCGTGGCCCGGTGGTCCTCACAGGATGGACCGGTCTCGGACTCGCTACCGCCGAGCGGTGGGAGGTCGCGAGACCGGGCGATGCGTCGATCTCGACCACAAGGTCCGTCGCCCTGCCTTTGCAGGTGGACGCGGTCCTCAACCCCACAGGTCCACTCGGGCTGGGCCTCCGCGGCACCGCGGTCGTAGGGCCTGCTGTCCGGACGGCGTCGGTCCACGTCGTCCTGTCTGTAGGGACGCACTGAGAGCCTGACTATGAATGCGGCCATCCCCGCCGTCTTTCCCGCGCACGCGGGAATCCAGTGTGTCGAGCGCCGCGCCACGACTCTGGATGAGCTGCGCTGACCTCCGGTACCCGGTCGGGGCCGGGAATGACGGCGTTTTGAGCTTCGTCGTGCTTTCATAGTCAGCCTCTGAACGGGCACGCATCTGCCTCGCGCCTGTACGTCCGCCGCCGCCCTTTCGCCGCCGCCGAGATGCCCGAGCGCCTGCCCCACGGAGCGCCGTGACGGCGCGGGACGGGATGCGGCGGAATACGGGATGTGCTGATTCAGTCTGCGTATCCCGCATCCCCGATCCCGCATCCCCCGGTTACGCCTCTGCGAGCGCGGCGGCGACGAACGGCGCGTACGCCGTCAGGACGGTCTCGCGCGCGCCGTCCGAGAGCGCGACGAGCGGCAGGCGGACGCGCGCGTCCATCCGGCCCATCGCCGCCAGGACCGTCTTGACGGGCGTCGGGCTGGCCTCGGCGAAGCTCGCCCGCATCGCCGCGAGCAGCAGGAAGTGCAGCGCCCGCGCGCCCGGCAGGTCGCCCGCGAGCGCGCGGCGGACGAGCTCGGCCGTCGCGCCGGGCACGGCGTTGGCGCAGACCGAGATCAGGCCGTCCGCGCCGAGCGCGAGCGTCGGCAGCGCGAGGTCGTCGTCGCCGGCATAGACCGCGAAGCCGTCGGGGCGGCCGGCGAGGATGTCGGCGATCTGGTTGAGGTCGCCCGAGGCCTCCTTCGTCCCGACGACGCTCGGCACGGCGTCGGCGAGCATCAGCTGCGTCTCGGCGCGGACGTTCTGGCCGGTCCGCCCGGGGACGTTGTAGAAGATCACCGGGCAGTCGGTCGCGTCGGCGATGGCTGCGACGTGGGCGAGGAGCCCGGCCGGCGTCGGCTTGTTGTAGTACGGGCTCACGACGAGCAGGGCGTCCGCCCCGGCCGCGGCGGCCGCGCGCGAGAAGGCCACCGACTGCGCGGTGTCGTTGGTCCCGGAGCCGACGACGACCGGCACGCGCTCGGCGACGTGCTCGACGGCGACCTCGACGAGGCGCTGCCGCTCGGCGGGCGTCACGGTCGGGTTCTCGCCCGTGGTGCCCATCACCACGACCGCCTCGACGCCGGCGTGGTGCCCCATCCCGGGCGTCTCGGAGCCGCCGATGACGTCGTCGAGCAGGCGGCGGAAGGCAGGTTCGTCGACGGCCCCGTCGGGCGTGAACGGGGTGACGAGCGCGGGCGCGGTGCCGCGGAAGACGGGCTGGCGAGCCATCGGCGTGAGGCGAGTGGGGCGGCACGGTCGTACCCTGCCGCCCCGGCGCGGGTCCCGCCTCCGCGCCCCGCGTCCATGCTCTGGTCCTCGGCCCGCGAGTGGTTTCTCGGCCTCGGAGCTGCGTACGGCGTCGATCCGCTCGTCTTCGGCGCGATCTACGTCGGCGCGATCCCGTTTTTCACGCTCTCGCTCGGGCTCGTCGTGCGCAACCTGCGCCGCGGGACGTCACCGGTCGGGCCGGCGCTCGCGGCCGCGTTCTTCTTCGTCTCGGCATACCTGTACCTGCTCGCCGTCGGGCACGACATCCCGGCGTGGGTCTACGCATTCGTCGCGGCGATGCTGGCCGTCGGGGCGTGGTCCGCCGTGCGGAAGGTCCGCGCGCGGACGGCCGCGCCTTGAAGTGATGCGGTACGGGGTTCCGGGTACGTGACGAACACCGAACCGCGGACCCTGAACCGTCCTACCCTGCCGGTTCCAGGACGTCGTCGAGCGTGAAGAAGCCCGTGCGGCCCTGGAGCCACTCGGCAGCCGTGACGGCACCGGCGGCGAAGGCGCGGCGGTCGGTCGCGCGGTGCGTGATGAGGATCTGGTCCACGGCCGACTCGAGCCCGACCGTGTGCTCGCCCGCGACGCGCCCGGCGCGCGTGCTCGTGACGTGGAGCGCGGCCGGGTCGATGCGCCCGTGGACGGTCTCGGCCTCGACGCGCGTCTTGCGCCCGAGCCCGGCGACGAGCTCGTCCGCGAGGCGCAGCGCCGTGCCCGAGGGGCTGTCGAGCTTGGCCGTGTGGTGGACCTCGTGGACGTAGGCGTCGTAGCCGCCGGCGTCGGGCCCGCCGAGGCGGTCGAGCAGGGGCATCAGCCCACGCAGCGCGCGCACGACGAGCGCGACGCCGAGCGAGAAGTTGGGGGCCCACACGACGGCCCCGCCGCCGGCCGCGACGCGCGCGGCGACGCGGTCGAGGTCGGCCGTCCAGCCCGTCGTCCCGACGACCGCGCGCAGCCCGTCGTCGGCGTAGCGCTCGAGGTGCGCGAGCGCGACGGACGGGTCCGAGAAGTCGACGAGCACGTCGACGCCGGCGAGGTCGGCGGCGGTGGCGTCGAGGAACGGGCGGTCGGCGTCGAAGCGGGCCATGACGGCG
>JAYWIE010000080.1:0-4820 GCA_043789155.1 Rubricoccaceae bacterium
CGGTCCACGGCCCCCACGTCTCGTCGTCGGAGCCGAGCAGGCGCGTCGAGAACTCGGTCTTGCCGGGCCGGTCGAAGAGCGCCGCCGCGACCTCGACGCGCAGGCCGCGCGCGCGCGCGATGGGCAGCTCGAGCGCGACGCCGTGGGTCAGCGGCACGCCAGACGCGCCGCCGAAGAGGACGGTCCGGTCGCGGTTGGTGACCCGGCGCACCATCGCCGTGTAGCCGCGCGCGCCGAGCCGCACGCGGGGGTCGTAGCGCAGCAGCCCGTCCGACGTCGCGATCCACGACACGCCCGAGCGCTGCACGACGATGTCGGTAGGCTGGAGGTCGCCGAGCTCGAACCCGACGCGGGCCGACGACCGCAGGCGGCCGTTGAGGAAGGTCCACGGGTCCGTCCGAGGCGGGGCAAAGAGGCTGTAGGCCCCGTCGAGGTGCGCCATCGCCGCCTCGCGCACGAGCCGCACGCGCCGCCCGACGGGCTCGATGCGGAACACGCCGGCGCGCGTCGAGACGAGCAGGTGATCGCCGACGAGGTTGAGCGGCCCCGGGGCCTGCGTCATGCCCTGGTCTGGCCCGTACGAGTCGACGGCCGGGTTCAGCGAGGCCGGGTAGCGGATGCGGTACATCTGGCCGCCGAGCTGCGAGACCCAGAGCGCCCCGACGGCGTCCTCCTGGATAAAGCGCGTTTCGCCGGTGATGCCGGGCACCGGTCCTGCAGCCGTCCACTCGCCGCCACGGAGCACGAGCCGCACGACGCCGTCGAGCGTGCCGACGAGCATCTGGTCCGGGCGGCCCGGCACCGCCGCGAGCGTGGATGCCGTCCCAGTCAGCAGCCTGCGCACGCGGCCGTCGCGGAGCACGAACACGCCCTCGTCCTGCGTCGTGACCAGAAGCCCGGCGCGCGTGGAGGCGATGTCCCACACCTGCTTACGCTCCCACGGGAAGCCCCGGACCTGCTCGAAGCGCGAATAGCTGGCCTCGTCCCCTCCGGCGCGTCCGAGACGGCCCGTGACCTGCCGGAACAGCCCGACGTCCGTCCCGACGTAGAGCGCGCCGTCGTGCTCGGCGACCGTGTTCGGGCTGGCCAGCAGGCCGTCGGCCTCGTCGAACCAGGTGTGGCGGGGGAACGGGTCCAGCCGGACGATCCCGTTCTGGAGCGCGGCCCACAGCCCGCCCTGCGCGTCGGCGAAGAGGCCGAGCACGTCGTCGCCGAGGCGAAGGCCGATGTCCTCGCGGTAGACGCGCACGACGTCGCCGGTGGGCGTGACGAGCGCGATCCCGCCGCCGAACGTGGCGACGGCGTAGACCACGCCTCGGCCGGCATACAGGTTGGGAACTGCGACTGCCGTGTACGGCCTGAACGTGCGGAGGTAGTCGGACGCTGGCCCGTCGACGGCCTGCGTCGTCCCGTCGGCGCGGATGCCGACCAGCCCCTCGTCGCGCACGACGGCCGTCCAGCCGGTGCCATTCGCGAGGAGCGCATCCACCTTCCGCTCGGCGAAGGCTGCGCCGCCGGGCATGAGCGCGAGCCCTCCGGGCCCCAGGCGTTTAATGCCGACGCCCTCTTCCCACACGTAGACGCGCCCACCGACGAGGAACGCCGAGCGGAAGCGCGTGTCGGTCCGCCACACCTCCATATGCCCGCCGTTCCACCGGAAGAGGCGCTGCGCGCTCTGGAACACGACGCCCTCAGCCGTAGCGTAGGTCGTCCAGACGTCTGTGAAGTCGCGGTCGCCGGGCGGGACCTGCGGCGTCAGGCTCTTGAAGCGGAGCGTGCCGACCGCGTCGGGCTCGAGCAGGCCGACCTCGGCGATGCCGCCGGCGAAGATGCGCCCGCGCGCGTCCGCCGCGACCGAGTGGATGAGAAAGCGCTGGTCCTGCCCGGTCTGGTAGATGCGCCAGCCCACGCCGTCGTACTCGAGCACGCCGTCCGTGTTGGCGACGTAGATGCGCCCGTCCGGGTGCTGCGCGAAGCCCCAGTTCTGGGCATTGCCGCCCGACTCGCGCCACGAGATGCGGCGGGCATAGAGCGGACGCCCCTCCCCCGGCGAAGGGGCGGACTGCGCGGCTGCACCGTGGGCTACGGCGAGCAGCAGGGCGAGCAGGGCCGCGAGACGGGACACGGGCAAGGGCGCACCCGCAGGGCGGGCGTCGGGGGGAGACCGCTCTGCATATCGCGCTCTGCTGGCTCGACTTAAATGGATCCTGAGGGGGCACGCTACGTTCATTGCCCGCAGCCGTCACGTTTCGTATCCTCATGTTCCGGGTATGAGTCATGGCGGTGACGCAGCGGCACGTTCAACTCTCTCTCTCTCTCTCATGAAGGCAGTCCTGTTTTCCCTGGCCCTCGGACTCGCGTTTGCTGTAGCTCCGGCCAACGGCGGCGGCGGCGCAACGAACCCGAAGGGCGGCGTCCTCGACATCGCCGCGAACGGCGGCGGCGGTGCGACAAACCCGAAGGGTGGCGTCCTCGACATCGCCGCGAACGGCGGCGGCGGTGCGACGAACCCGAAGGGTGGCGTCCTTGACGTCGCGTAACGTCGCGCGTACTCCGACCTCTTCGGAGCGCTCCTGCTGACAGACTCGCCGGGCCGATGTGACGGGCGCGGCGGTCTCCTCTCCCGCCCCGGCGCGCTCTGCGTGCCGGGGCGGGGTCGTTTGAGCGGTCAGCTCGGGCGTGCGATCTTGCGGCGCACCACCGCCCTCCCGATGCTCTCCGACGCCCTTGACACGCTCGGCCGCGACCGCGCGGCCTTTCTCAGCGCCTACGACGCGCTCACGCCGGCCCAGCGCGCCTTCCGCCCCGCCGACGGCGGCTGGACGGCCGACGAGGTTGCGCAGCACGTCGTCAAATCCGAGACCGGCACGCTCGCGATCGTCCAGAAGCAGGCGGCCGCCGGCGACGCCCGCCGCGACGTCGGAGTGCCGGACGAGGCGCGGCTCGCGGGCGTCGAGGCCTTGCTCCGCTCGGACGGCCGCTATGCGATGCCGGCCGCGGCCGAGCCGTTCATCCGCCCCGACAGCCCGTCGGACGCCGGCTGGCGCGACCGCCTCGCGGCCTTCGCGGACGAGTGGCGCGCCCTCGGGGCCGGCTTACCGGCCGAGCTCGAGCCCGTCGCCCTCATGGCGCACCCGCGCGCGGGCGGCGTCACCGCGGCCGGCGCGGCGCGCTTCATCGGCGCGCACCTGGACCACCACACGCGGCAGCTCGCCCGCCTCCGCGCCGCCGACGGCTTCCCGGCATGACCGCCCTCCTCGACGTGCTCGCCCGTGAGCGGGCGGCAGTCCTCGCGCTGCTCGACGCGATGACGCCCGCGCAGCGCGCCTTCCGCCCCGCCCCGGACGCCTGGAGCCCGGCCGACGTCGCGGACCACCTCGCCAAGGCTGAGAGCGGGCAGATCGAGATCGTCCGCCGGCAGGTCGCCGCGCCGCGCCCGCTCGGGCGGCCGTCGGCGGGGCGGCGCTGGCTCGTCGAGCGGCTCATGCGCTCGGGCCTGCGGGTCCGGATGCCGGCCGCCGTCGCGCCGCGCATAGCGCCGACGGGCGTCGCGTTCGACGTGTCCCGCAGCGCGCTCGCGGCGGCGGCCGAGGGCTGGCACGCGCTCGCGGCCACGTATCCGCCCGCGATGGCCGAGGCGGGCGTGTTCACGCACCCCGTCGCCGGACCGCTCACGCTCCGCGGGACCGTGTGCTTCGCGGCCGCGCACCTCGATCACCACCGCCGTCAGCTCGAGCGCATCCGCCGCGCGCCCGGCTACCCGGCAGACGACGACCTCACCGGGGCGGCATCAGCTACACCGGCCCGCCGGGGTAGACCCTGACCGACTCGTAGCGCCGCAGCTCGACCGAGCCCGGCTTCGCCCCGCGCGGCTTGCGCACGTCGCACGCGCGGCACACGTGGACGTCCACCTTGCCCGACGCCTTGCCGGCCTTCGAGTGCTTCGCCGCCAGCTCGGCCGCCCGCTTCACGACCGCGCGCGGCACCTCGCCGCCCTCGGGCTGCCGCACGACGACGTGGCTGCCGGGCGTCCCCCCGCCGACGTGCAGCCAGACGTCCTGCGGGTTGGCGACCTTGAACGTCAGCCGGTCGTTGTCGGACGCGCTCCGCCCGACGAGCACCTCGAAGCCGTCGACGACGTGCGTGTCCCAGCCGTCGGCGACGGGGCGTTCGGGGCGGGGCATCGGGGCCGGGCAGGTGAGGCCGAAAGCTACCGAGACCTGATTGGATCTCCCGTGAACACGCTCTACACCCGCTCCCCCGCCGCCGCCGCGGCCGTGCTCCGGCGCGGCGGGCTCGCCGCCTTCCCGACCGAGACCGTCTACGGCCTCGGGGCCGTCGCGACCGACGCGCGCGCCGTCGCGGCCGTGTTCGCGGCCAAGGGCCGGCCGTCCGACAACCCGCTCATCGTGCACGTCGCGAGCGTCAGCGACATCGACGCGCTCGCGGACGTCCCGGATGCCGCCCGGGCGCTGCTCGCGGCGTTCGCGCCGGGCCCGATCACGCTCGTCCTCCCGCTGCGGGCTCGCCTGCCGGCGGCCGTCACGGCCGGCCGCGCGACGGTCGCCGTGCGGATTCCGGACCACGAGACGGCGCGCGCGCTCATCCGCGCCGCAGGCGCGCCGCTCGTCGCGCCGAGCGCCAACCGCTCGGGGGCCCCGAGCCCGACGACGTGGCAGGCCGTCCGCGACGACCTCGGCGGCCGCATCGACGCCATTCTCGAAGGGCCGCCGACGCGCGTCGGCCTCGAGTCCACGGTCGTCGACGTGACGGGCGGTGTGCCGGTGGTGCTCCGGCCGGGCGCGGTGACGCTCGCGGAT
>JAYWIE010000081.1:0-4808 GCA_043789155.1 Rubricoccaceae bacterium
GAGCGCGCCGGGCGGCTTGGCCTTGGCGTCGAGCGCGGCGTGGACAGTGGCGGGCGTGACGGCGGACGGCGTGACGGCGGCGGCGTCTGTGGGCGCGTCGTCGTCGGTCGGGGCGTGCATCGGAGTGGGGCGGAGGCGCGCCCCGGGCGCACGCGTGCCGCCGGGGCCGCGTCTCCATTCGGCGTGGAGCGGGTGCGGCGGCGGCAGCGAGGCGCTCGGGCTGTACCGTTGCGCGACAGCGCCGGAATCGCACCGGCTTCTCCTCCGCCGGGCCGGGGCCGGGCGTCCCGCCGGGCGGGCTCTGCACGCGCCCATGATACGCCCCGCCCTTCCACGTCGCGGTCGGCCGCCGGACGCCTCGCCGAGCGGGCCGCGCCCGGGCACCCGCGTCCAGGTCTGAGCACACCAGCCAGACGCCCGGCGTCAGCCGGCCGACGTCGGGAAGCGGAGTGTGACGCGGGTGCCGCGGCCAGGGGCCGTGTCCACGGCGAGCGTGCCGCCGAGCAGCTCGAGCCGCCGGCGGACGCTGTAGAGCCCGAAGCCGCCCACGGTCGCCGCCGGGTCGAAGCCCTGCCCGGCGTCCGACACCTCGACCTCGGCCGTCGCGCCGTCGCGGCGCAGCCGGACCGCCGCGCGGCCCGTGCCGGCGTGCTTGGCGACGTTGAACAGCAGCTCGCGCACGACGTCCGTCACGAGCACGCGGACCTCGCGGTCGGCGAAGCCGGCCCCGACCTCGGCCGCGTCGACGTCTACGGTGAGGCCGTAGGTCTCGCCGGCGTGGCTCGCGAGCCAGCGCAGCGTCAGCGCGTAGTCGTCGCTGTCGAGCACCGGCGGCGTGAGGTCGAGCGCGAGCCGGCGCGCGGCCTCGATGCCCTCCCCGACGATGGCCGACGCCCGGCCGAGGCGCTCCCGGACGGACTCGGCCGCGGCGTCGCGCTGCGCGCTCGCGAGCAGGATCTGCGCGCCGAAGAGGAGCTGCTGCACGTCGTCGTGGAGCAGCGCCGAGATGCGGTGCCGCTCGGCCTGCTCGGCGAGCGTGAGCGCGCGCGCGAGGTCGCGGACCTCCTCGTTGGTGCGCGCGAGCGCGGCCGTCTGCTCCGCGAGGCGGTCGCGCTGGGCGGCGAGCTCGGCCTGCTGCTCGGCGACGGCGCGCCGCAGCCCGGCCGTCTCGACGGCCCGCCGGAGCGCGCGCTCGAGCAGCGGCCCCGAGAGCGCGCCCTTGACGAGGTAGTCCAGCGCCCCGGCCTGCATCGCCTCTACGGCGACGGCCGTGTCGTCGACGCCGGTCAGCATCACGACGGGCAGGCCGAGCGCGCCGTAGACCGGCAGCAGGTCCGTGCCGTCGGCGTCGGGCAGGCGCAGGTCCAGCAGGACGACGTCCGGGCCGGCCCCGTCGAAGCCCGTCGCGAGGCACGCGCGGCCCTCGGCGGCCGTCGCGGCCTCGCACACGTCGTGGGCCGCGTCGAGCGCGCGCCGGACGAGCGCCCGGTCGACGGCGTCGTCGTCGACGAGCAGCACGCGGAGCGGGGGAGGCGTCATGGCTGCTCCGCGAGCGGCTCGCCGGCGAGCGGCCCGCCGGCCGCCGGCCCGCCCGCGGCCGGCGGGAACTCGACGAGCCGCCAGTAGACCTTCAGCAGCTGCACGACCTCGAGGAAGTCCTCGCCGGCGCGGCTCTTGAGGATGTACCCGGCGACGTGGTGGCTGTAGGCGGCCATCTTGTCCTCGTCGCGGTCGCTCGTCGTGAGCACGAACACGATGGTGCGCGCGAGGGCCGGGTCGTCGCGGACGGCCTCGAGGAACTCGAGCCCGTTCATGCGCGGCAGGTTGATGTCCAGCAGCACGATGTACGGGTACGGCAGCGCCCCCGGGGCGCGCATCATCGCGAGCGCCTCGACGCCGTCGCGGGCGACGACGAACGGGTTGGCGATGCGCTGCTGCCGGAACGCGCGCTGGATGGCCTCGGCGTCGACATCGTCGTCCTCGACGAGCAGCAGGGTGATTCCATTGACTTCCAAAGTGTTGTCCGGAGTGCTAGGGTTCGAGCGGCCAGGTGAAGCGGAAGCTAGCACCGCCGCCGGGGCGCTCGCCGAGCGTCACGCGCCCGCCGCGCGCCTCGACGGTCTTGCGGACGATGGCGAGGCCCATGCCGCTGCCCTCGACCTCGTCGCGCGGACGCAGCGTCTGGAACATGCCGAACACGCGCTCGCGGTACGCCTCGGCGACGCCCGGCCCGTCGTCGGCGACGGTGAACTCGGCCCAGCCGCCGACGGTCCGCGCGGAGACGACGACGCGGCCGTCGGCGCGGCCGTGCTTGATCGCGTTGGCGACGAGGTTGCGCACGACGAGCTCGAGCGGCACGCGCGCCGTGGCGACGGTCGGGAAGTCGCCCTCGAGGTGCACGTCGACGCCCTCGGGCGGGGTCACGAGCGCGACCGTCTCGCGGACGAGCGCGGCCGTGTCCACGGCCTCGACGGCGGCGTCCTGCCGGCCGGCGCGCGAGTACGCGAGCAGGCTGTCGAGCAGGCGCTCCATGCGCTCGGTCCGGCTGCGGAGCAGCTCGAGGTGGCGCGCGGACTCGGGCGGCAGCGCGCCCGCGGCGTCCTCGGCGATCCACGACGCGAGGCTGTCGATGGCGCGCAGCGGGGCCTTGAGGTCGTGCGAGGCGACGTAGGCGAACTGGTCGAGCTCGGCGTTGGAGCGCTCGAGCTCGGCCGTCCGCTCGGCCACGCGGTCCTCGAGCGCGTCGTTGAGCACGCGCAGCTCGGCCTGCGCGCGCACGCGGTCCGTGACGTCGTAGCCCGACACGACGACGTGCGACACGGCCCTGCCGGCGTCGAAGAGCGGGAAGGCCCCGAACTCGACCGTCCGCGCCTCGCCGCGGACGTGGTACGGGGCCTCGAGGCTGGCCGTCGCGCCGGCCGCGGCCTGCGCGAGGCACTCGCCGACGCGCGCCTGCGTCGCGGCGTCGCCGGCCCACCAGACGGTCTCGTGGAACGGCCGCCCGACGACGTCCGCGAGGGCGACGCCGTGGATGTCGAGCGCGGGGCGGTTGATGTACCCGACGGTCCCGTCGGGCGCGCAGATGCCGGCGAAGATGGGCAGGCCGTCGAGCGTCCGCTGAGCGCGGGTCTCGCTCTCGCGCAGCGCCGCGAGGGCGGTGCGCTGAGCGGTCACGTCGGTGAAGAGCACGGCCACGCGCACGCTGCCCGGCCCGCCGACGCGCACGGCGTAGATGTCGAACCAGCGGCCGAGCGGCGCGGAGTAGTTGGTGAAGCGGAGCGGCTCGCCGGTGGCGGCCACGGCGGCGTAGGCCTCGTACCAGAGCGGCTCGAGCCCGGGAATGAGGTCGTAGGCGTTCTGGCCGGCCACGTCCGAGAGCCCGGTCTGCTGCTCGAAGGCCGGGTTGGTCTCGACGAAGCGGTAGGCGTTGGCCGCGCCGGCGGCGTCGTAGAGCACGTCGAGCAGGCAGAAGCCGACGTCGACCGAGTCCAGCACGAGGCGGTAGCGGGCCTCGCTGCGGGCGATCTCGGCCTCGGCCTCGCGGCGGGCGGTGACGTCGCGGACCGTCCCGACGACGCGCACGCCGCGGCCGTCGTCGCGGGCCCATGCCGCGCCCTCGATCCAGCGGACGGCCCCGCCGGGCATCCGGAGGCGGTACTCGGCCTGCAGCGGCAGCGGGGCCGGCCGGCTCGCCGCCGCCGTGAAGCGGTCGAAGACGGCGCGGTCGTCCGGGTGGATGCGCGCGGCGAAGGCCGCGAGCGGCTCGTCGGCGTCGAGGCCGAGGATCTCGCGGGCGCGGGCGTCGGCGGCGTGCTCGTCCGAGGCGGGGTCGTACTCGAACGTGCCGAGGCGTGCCACGAGGAGCGCGAGCTGGAGGCGGCGGCGGCTGCGGGCGAGCGCGAGCTCGGTCTCCTTCTGCGGCGTCACGTCCTGCACGACGCCCGCGATGCGGCCGCCGCCGACGGCGCGGCCGGTGGCGCGCGCCCACCGCACGGGCCCGTCCGGTGGGCTGATGCGGAACTCCTCGTCGAGAAGCTCGCCCGCTGCCTCGGTACGCTCGAACGCCTCGGTGACGCGGTCGCGGTCGTCTGGGTGGACCGTGGCGAGCGCGTCGTCGAACGGCCGCGTCGCGTCTGCGGCGGGCAGCCCGTGGACGGCCTCGGCGCGGGCGTCGCGGAAGACGGTCCCGGCGCGGGCGTCGACGTCCCACCGCCCGAGCCGGGCGGCGCCGACGGCGATCTGGAGGTCGGCGCGGGAGCGGTCGGCGGCGTCGTGCGCCTCGGTGCGGTCCGCGACGATGGCGACCGCCCGAACGGCGCGGCGCGCGCCGCCGGCGTCGGTCGCGTACACGATCCGCTTGCGGACGTGGACGTGGACGACGGCTCCGCCGGGCGTGACGACGCGGTGCTCGAACGTGACCGCGCCGTCGCCGGAGATGGAGGCCGCGATCTGCGCCTCGACGCTGGCGCGGTCGGCGGGGTGGAAGCGCGCGTGGAGGGCCTCGCGCGCGACGGCCACGCCGGCGGGCAGGCCGAAGAGGGCGGCGGCCTGCGCGTCGGCCACGGCCGTGCCGGTCTCGTAGTCGACGTCGATCAGGCCGAGCCCGGCGAGGTGCATCGCCTGCGCGAGGCGCGCGGCCGTCTCGGCCGGGGCGGCGTCGGGCGTCACGCCGTCGGGCGTCGCGCCGTCAGGCGTCGCGTCGTCGATCGGCGCGTCGTCGGGTGAGGTCACAGGATCGGGGACTGGAGGGGAGAACCTAACTCCCCTGCGTTAGCCGAGCGCAGCGACGAGCGCCGGCAGCGCCTCGG
>JAYWIE010000082.1:0-4792 GCA_043789155.1 Rubricoccaceae bacterium
GAACATGCCCGGGATCATCATCCCGAGGGCCATGAAGCCCGTGCAGATCGCGTAGTGCGCCGTCTTGTACGGCCCGTCGGCGAAGTGGATGAGGTACAGCATGAAGGCCGTGAAGCCGAAGCCGTAGCCGAACTGCTCGAGCGCGATCGCAGTGTTGATGACGAGCAGGTTCTCGGGCTGCGCCTGCGAGAGGTAGATGAAGACGGCGTCCGGGATGTGGATGGCGAGGACCATCGGCCAGAACCACCGCCGGAGGCCGTCGCGGGAGGCGAGGACGCCGCCGGTGATGCCGCCGAGCGTGAGCGCGAGGATGCCGATCGTGCCGTACGTCAGGCCGACCTCGCCCGTCGAGAGGCCGAGCCCGCCGACCTCGCGCGCGTCGAGCAGGAACGGGTTGACGAGCTTGACGAGCTGCGCCTCGCCGAAGCGGTAGAGCAGCATGAACGCCAGCGCGGGCCCGATGCCGGGCTTGCGGAAGAAGGCCGCGAACGTCCGGAAGAACTCGCGCACGACGCTCCCGACGGACCCATCGGCGGCGGGAGCGTCCGAGGCCGGGCGCGGGAGCGTGAAGCGGTGGACGAGCGCGAAGGCGACGAAGAGGGCCGCGAGCACCCAGAACGTCGTCGCCCACGCGAAGCGGAGGTCGCCGGACGTGGCGCGGAACGTGGCCGCGGCGGGGCGGTCCAGGCGGGCGTTGGCGGCGAAGACGACGCGGGCGGGGCGGTTCCAGTTGTCGGCCGTGAACGTCAGCCGCTCGCCCTCGACGACCGAGACGTCGTCGCTGCCGTCGTCGTGGCCGATGTGGACGACGAGCTCCTCGCCGGCCGGGACGGGCGCGCTCAGGTACACGCCGACGGTGCCGACAGACCCGGCGCGCGTCGTGGACGGGGCCTCGGCGGGGGCGCGGCCGACGGTCCGCCGGAGGAAATCGCCGAGCGGGCCCGAGACGGTCCGGCCCCACCACGACGGCCCGGCGTCGGCGGCCGTAGCCGTCTCGGGCGCGGGGATGTGGCCCGCGGCGACGTTGGCGCGGTGCGCCTGCGCCTTGAGCGTGTCCGCCACGGCCGGGGCCGTCCTGGCGAGGCCGAGGTCGACGGACGCGGCCGAGACGACGAGCCGGAGCGCGCCCGGCTCGGCGGGCGCGGGAGGGGCCGCGGCTGCGACGGCGGCCGGCGCGTCGACGGCGCGGACGGATATGTCGGCGGGCGGGAGGCCGGTCGAGGCTTCGAGGTAGCCCGCGAGCAGCACGAGCAGGCCCTGGCCCGTGATCATCGCCGCGCGGTAGAACGTGCTCCGGATGCCGACGAAGAGCGACTGGTCGCCCTCGTCGAGCGCGAGCAGGTAGAAGCCGTCGGCGGCGATGTCGTGGGTCGCGGACGAGAACGCGAGCAGCCACAGGAAGGCCAGCGTGTACTGGAAGAACGGCGCGGCCGGGACCGTCAGGGCCACGCCGGCCAGCCCGGCCCCGACGACGACCTGCATCGCGACGATCCAGCGGCGCTTGGTGCCGAGCACCTCGACGATCGGGGCCCAGAACGGCTTTACGACCCACGGCAGGTACAGCCACGACGTGTAGAGCGCGATGTCGGTGTTGGACACGCCGAGGCGCTTGTACAGGATCACCGAGAGCGTCATCACGACGACGTACGGCAGGCCCTCGGCGTAGTAGAGCGAGGGCACCCACGCCCACGGGCGGCGGGTCGTCGTCGGGGCGGGGCGGTCCATGTCGTCGGGTCAGGTGGAGCCGGATGGTAACGCCGGCCGGCCGGCGGCGTCAGAAGTCGAGGCCGACCGAGGCGTAGACGCGGACGTCGCCCATGCGGCGGCCGTCGAAGGGCGCGGCCCAGTCGACGCGCAGCGGGTAGCCGAGCACGACGGTTCGGAGGCCGACGCCGGCCCCGACGAGGACGTCGTCGAGCACGCGCGGGAGCGCCGCGCCCGCCGAATCGGTGGGCGTCCGGAAGACGTCGAGGCCGCCCTCGGCGATGACGCCGGCGTCGACGAAGGCGACGGCCTGGAGGCGCGTCAGCGCCGGCAGCGGGAGCGTGCCCGGCACGAGCGCCGAGAGCAGCGGCAGCCGCACCTCGGCGTTGGCGAGCGCGAAGCGGTCGCCGGCGGCCTCGTTGAAGCCGAAGCCGCGCAGCGGAAGGACGGGCGTCGCGAAGACGAAGTCGTCCGGCCCGGCCACGGGCAGGCTGCCGAGGCGCGGGTTGAGCCACGTCTGGACGCCGGCGGCGTAGAAGCGCTGCGGGTCCGGCCCGGCGCTGATGCCGGCCGAGGCGCGCAGCGCGAGCGTCGCCCCGGGCACGCCGGCGACGGGTACGTAGCGCCGCGCGTCGCCGAGCACGGTCGCGAAAAAGGCGTCCGGCCCGACGGCGAGGGCCAGTCCGGCTGCCGCGCGCGCGCCGCGGCGCGGGCCGAAGCGGTCGAACGCCACGCGGTCCTCGGTGAGCGTGAGTCGCGGGACGACGAAGCGGCGCGTGCGCGGGCGCTCGGCGAGCTGGGCGAGGTCCGTCAGCGACACGCCGAGCAGGCCGACCTCGGCGTCGAGGCGGCGCGTGCGGCCGAGCGGGTAGCGGACCGCCCCGACGAGGCCGTAGTTGCGGTAGCGGAAGACGGTCGAGCGCTGGAAGTCCGGCAGCTCGCGGGCGAGGTGGAAGCCGTCGAGCGAGACGTCGCGGCGGCCGCGCAGGGCCCGGAGCGCGAGCACGTAGTCCGCGTTGCGCAGGTCGAGCACGAGGTTGGTCGCGAGGGCGACGCGCCAGTCGCCGAGGACGTCCGAGAAGCGGACCTGCGTGATGCTCTGGACGCCGTAGACGGTGTCGTAGGAGCCGGCCGCGGTCACGATGTCGGGCGTGAAGCGGAGGCGGTAGCGGCGCGCGATGAGGCGGCCCTGCGCGTCGCGGGCGTCGCGCGGCGGCGGCGGGCCCGGCGGCGGGCCGAGGCCGGCGAGGACGAGCGTGTCCGGTCGCGCCGACGCCGGGCGGAGGCTGGCGGGCTGGCCGAGGGAGTCGATCCGGGCGCTCCGCGCCGAGTCCGCGCGGGCGAGGAGCGCGGCGACGAGCGAGTCCATCCGGACCGCCTCGAGCGGGCTCAGCCGGCGGCGTCTGGCCAGGGTCTCGGGCGGGCGGCCGTCGGCGGCGTCGCGCAGGAACGGGTTCTCGGCGAGGCGGCGCGCCGAGGCGACGGCGAGCGCGGGCGTGCCCTCGGGCGGCCGGTCGCCTGAGCGGCGCAGCGCCCAGGCCGTCGGGAGCAGCGGGGCCGCGACGTCGGCCAGGAGCGGGTCGCGGAGGAGGTAGACCGAGGGGCGGCCGCCGTCGAGCGCGAGCACGGCGGCGCGGCGGCCGTCGCGCGAGAGCGACAGGCCGAGCGCGCCCGTGGCGAGGTCGCTCAGCGGGCGCGGCTCGCCGCTGCCCTCAGCCAGCTCGTAGAGGTTGGCGACGCCGTTGCGGTCGCTGAGGAAGACGACGCGCTCGCGGCCGTCGTCGCCGAGCGCGACCGCGGCGTCGGAGTCGTCGGCGAGGCCCGGATCGGTGAGGCGCGTGAGCGCGCCCGAGGCGACGTCGAGGCGGTAGAGGCCTGTCGTCGCGCGGCCGAGCGCGCGGAGGTCGAGGCGGCCGTCGGCGGCTGCGCGCGCGTCGTCGCGGGCCGGGTCGAGGGCGTCGCCGCGGTCCGAGTGGAACACGAGCGCGCGGCCGTCGGGCGTCCACGCCGGGGCGTGGTCGGCGTAGAGGTCGCGCGTGAGCGCGCGCGCGGCCCCGGTCGCGACGTCGACGAGGAACAGGTCCGACTGCGCGCCGGCCGTCGCCTCGGCGGCGAGCGACGCGCCGTCGGGGCTCCACGCGAGCGCGAGGACGGCGTCGAGGCCGGGCGGGCGGACGAGCCGGACGGCCCCGCTCGCGACGTCGACGAAGGCGACGGCGTCGCCGGGGCCGGACGTCACGGCGACGGCGAGCGTCGCGCCGTCGGGGCTCCACGCGAGCCCGGCCGAGGCCAGCCGGAACGCCTCGAACGTCGCCGCGGCCTGCCCTGAGACGAGCACGCGCGGCGGCGCGCCGGTCGTCGTCTCGGCGACGAGCACGTCGAAGGCACCGTCGCGCGCGGCCACGACGGCGACGCGGTCGCCCAGTGGCGACAGGGCGGGGCGGCCGTTGTAGAGCGTCCCGGCGAGGCGCGCCGTCAGCAAGGGCCGCGCGAGCTCGGCGACGGCGTCACGGGCCGCGGCCTCGGGGAAGTGGACCGGCCGCAGGGCCGCCTGCCAGCGCTCGGAGAGGTCGCGGACGGAGAGGCCGGTCGCGCCGCGGATCGCGGTGTCGACGTCGCGGCCGGTCCGGAGGCGGCCGAGGATCTCGGTGACCTTCTCGCGGCCGTACTCCGCGGCGACGAAGTCCCACACGGCCTGCCCGCCGCGGTAGGCGTCGTAGCCCCCGAGGCGGTCGATGGGCGGCAGCGTCCCGCCGAGGAGCGCGTCGCGGACGTAGCTGTCCGTCGCGGAGTCCCACCCGAGGGACGCGTACTCGGCGAGGCCCTCGTTGAACCACAGCGGGATGCGCAGGCGCAGGCCGCTGCGGATGAGCGCCTGCACGGAGCCGCCGTAGACGACCGCGTTGAGGACCGCATGGACCATCTCGTGGTGGACCGTCCGCCGGAACAGCCGCAGGTCGCCGGTGAACGGGACGGCGATGCGGTTCTTGAAGCCCTCGGTGACGCCGCCGATGCCGTCCGCGCCGACGGGCAGGTCCGCGACGTTGGTGACGGCGAAGGCGGCGGCGGTCGGGTAGACGACGAGCGG
>JAYWIE010000083.1:0-4791 GCA_043789155.1 Rubricoccaceae bacterium
CGGGCCGGGGCGCGGCGCGGCGGCCCGCGTCTGAGCGGGCGCGTCCGGGGGGAGACGACGGGCGGGGTCTTTCACGCGGGTGCACCTGAGGCGGTGAGCGCGTCCAGGAAGGCCTGGCCGTGGCGGTGGATGTCGCCCGCGCCCATCGTAACCACGAGGTCGCCGGGGAGCGCGAGCGCGGCGAGCGCGGCCGGGAGGGCCGTCTTGTCGGCGACGTAGTGGACGTCGCGGTGGCCGACCTCGCGGGCGAGGTCCGCGAGCATCTCGCCGGTCACGCCGGCGAGGGGCTCCTCGCGCGCGGCGTAGATGTCGGTCAGCACCAGGACGTCGGCGTCGTAGAAGGCGCGCGCGAAGTCGTCGGCGAGGTCGCGGGTGCGGGAGTAGAGGTGCGGCTGGAACACGGCGACGATGCGGCGCTCGGGCCAGCCGCGCGCGGCCGCCTGGAGCGTCGCCTCGACCTCGGTCGGGTGGTGCGCGTAGTCGTCGACGACGAGGATCGTGGTGCCGCCGGCCGAGGAGCCCGGCGCGAGCGCCTCGCCCTTGATCTGGAAGCGGCGGTCTACGCCCGAGTACTGCGCGAGCCCGCGGGCGACGGTCGCGAAGGGGACCTCGAGCTCGAGCCCGACCGCGACGGCCGCGAGCGCGTTGCGGACGTTGTGCAGGCCCGGCGCGTGCAGCGTGATGCCGCCCATGCGGTCCGACCCCTGGTAGACGTCGAAGTTGGTCGTCGCCCCGATCTGCTCGACGTTCTCAGCGCGGAGGCTCGCCTGCCGGCTCGTGCCGTAGGTCACGACGCGGCGCGTGACGCGGCCGAGGATGTCGCGGACGTTGGCGTCGTCCAGGCACAGGATGGCGGCCCCGAAGAACGGGACCGAGTTGACGAACTGGACGAAGGCGTCCTTGATGTCGTCGAGGTCGGCGTAGATGTCGAGGTGGTCCGCCTCGATGTTGGTCACGACGGCGTGGATCGGCGTGAGCTTGAGGAAGGTGCGGTCGTACTCGTCGGCCTCGACCACGATGACCTCGCCGAGCCCGGCGACGGCGTTGGAGCCGAACACGGCGACCTTGCCCCCGACGATGATGGTCGGGTCGAGGTCGGCCGCCTGGAGCACGAGCCCGACGAGCGTCGTCGTGGTCGTCTTGCCGTGCGTGCCGGCGACGCCGACGCCGCGCTTGGCGCGCATGAGCTCGCCGAGCATCTCGGCGCGCTTGATGATCGGGATGCGGCGCAGCAGGGCCTCGGCCGTCTCGGGGTTGTCCGTGGGGGTCTTGACGGCCGACGAGTACACCACGACGTCGGCGTTCTGGACGTTCTCGGCCGCGTGGCCCTCGTAGATCGTCGCGCCGAGGGTTTCGAGGTGGGCGGTGACGTCGCTCGTGCGGAGGTCCGAGCCGGAGATGGTGAAGCCGCGGCGGATGAGCACCTCGGCGATCGACGACATGCCGATGCCGCCGATGCCGACCATGTGGACGGTCTGGACGCGCCCCATCTGGTCGCCGCGGGCGGGCGAGGTCGGGGCCCCGCTGGCTCGGGGCAGGCTGTCGGGCAGGCGCGTGGGCATCGTCATCGGTGGGTGTCGGCGAGGGCGAGGACGGCCGCGGCGATGTCGCGGGCGGCGTCGGGCCGGGCGACGGCCGCGCAGGCGGCGCGCATGGCGGCGCGGCGCGCGTCGTCGGCGAGGAGCGCGGCGACGACCGTGGCGGCGTCGCTCAGGAGGCGCGCCTCGGGCAGGAGCACGGCCGCGCCGGCGCGCGCGAGGGCCTCGGCGTTGCGCGTCTGGTGGTCCGCGGTGACGTTGGGGCTGGGCACGAGGACCGCCGGCGTGCCGGTCGCGGCGAGCTCGGAGCACGTCAGCGCGCCCGCGCGGGCGAGGGCGACGTCGGCCGCGGCGTAGGCGAGGTCCATCCGGTCGAGGTACGGCACGAGCCGGACGCGCGCCGGCAGCGCGTCCCCGCCGGCGAGCTCGGCGGAGAGGGCGGCGTGGTAGCGCGTGCCGGCCGCCCAGAGGACGAGCGTCCGCGGGTCCGCGAGCAGCGCGCCGAGGCCGGCGCGGACGGCCCGGTTGAGCGGGGCCGCCCCGAGCGAGCCGCCGGTGACGAGCAGCACGCGGGCGTCGGGCGCAAGGCCGAGTTCGGCGCGGGCCGCGGCGCGCGTCGCGGCCGAGGCGCTGGCCGCGACGAGGCCGGCTCGGACCGGGTTGCCGGCGGCGGTCGCGCCGGGCAGGTCGCCGAGCGTCGCCTCGAAGCCGACGAAGACGGCCGCGGCGCGGCGCGCGAGGAGCCGGTTGGTGACGCCGGCGATGGCGTTCTGCTCCTGGACGACGAGCGGCCGGCGCGTGAGCACGGCCGCGAGCCCGACCGGGCCGGAGACGTAGCCGCCCGTGCCCACGACGACGTCGGCGTCGAACGAGCCGACGAGGCGGAGGCTGTCGCGGAGGCCCCTCGCGAGCTTGAGCGGGAAGGTCGCGTTGCGGCGCAGGGCCGCGGCCGAGAGGCCGCGCTGGAAGCCCGAGACGGTCACGGCGTGGATCGGGTAGCCGGCGCGCGGCACGGCCGTCCACTCCATGCGCTCGCGCGTGCCGGCGAAGGCGATGGCCGCGCCGGGCCGCGCCGCCCGCACGGCGTCCGCGATCGCGATCGCCGGGTACACGTGCCCGCCCGTGCCGCCGCACGCGAAGAGCACGCGCGGCGTGCCGTCGGTCTGAGCAGGGTGGGCGGGGGAGATCACGGAGATGCGGGATGCGGGATGCGGGATGCGGGATGAAAGGCCGCGCTGGACCGAGGCACCCGTAGGGGCACAGCTTGCCGTGCCCGCGTTCGGGCGGCCGGGCGCGTCAATCGTCGGCGTCGGCGGCGGGCGCGGCGTGGCGCGAGACGTTGAGCAGGATGCCGACCATCGCGCCGGTCGCGAGCAGCGACGTCCCGCCGTACGAGACGAATGGCATCGGCAGGCCCGTCACCGGGAACAGGCCGACAGCGACCCCGGCGTTGATGAAGCCGTAGAGCGCGACCGACGTCGTGAGGCCGGTCGCGAGGAAGAGGCCGAGCGGGTCCGGCGCGCCCTTCGCCACGCGGAGGTAGCCGCGGCCGAGGATCCACACGAAGACGAGCAGCAGCAGGCTCGCGCCGACGAGGCCGTACTCCTCGCCGACGATGGCGAAGATGAAGTCGTTGTAGGGGGCCGGCAGGAAGTCGCGCTGGAGCGACTTGCCCGGGCCGACGCCGGTGACGCCGCCGAGCGCGAAGGCGATCTGCGCCTGGTCCGCCTGGTAGCCCTCGGCCTCGCGGTCGAAGACGGCCGCGCCGTCGTTGTTGGAGAAGACGTCGGCCCCGAGGAAGGCCTCGACGCGGCTCGCGCGGGCCGGGCTCGACATGAGGAAGCCGACGGCGAGCACAAGCCCGACGAGCCCGACCGCGGCGAGGTGGGCCACGCGCACGCGGCCGACGAAGAACATCACGCCGACCGTCAGCGCGAGCACGGCGGCCGTCGAGAGGTTCTCCATGCCGATGAGCAGGATCGTCGGCGCGGCCCACGTCATCAGGGGCACGAAGCCGCGGCTCCAGTCGCCGATGTAGGCCTGCTTGCGCGCGAGCAGGACGGCCATGTGGAGCACGAGCGCGACGCGGGCGACGTCGGACGGCTGGAAGCTCACGCCGCCGACGGCGAGCCAGCGCTGCGCGCCGTTCGTGACGGCCCCGAGCACCTGCACGGCCACGAGCAGCCCGATCGCGACGACGAGGGCCGGCCGCGACCACCGCGCGAGCACGCGGTAGTCCACGAGCGAGAGCGCGCCGGCGACGCCGAGCGCGGCCCCGATGCGGAGCAGGTGCCGGAAGAGCAGGCCCGCCGAGTCGCCGCCGGACTTCGTCTCGGCGAGGAACGACACGGCGCTGTACACGGCCACGACGCCCACGGCCGACAGGGCCAGCACGGCCCACACGACGGCGCGGTCGGTCTGGGGGCGGGGAAGGGCGGCGGTTGCCATCGGAGGTCGGAGGTGAGAGAGTTTGGAGTTTGGAGTTTGGAGAGGCCAGGCGTCGCGCTCGGATCTTGCTAGCGTGCTGTGGCCTCTCCCCTCTTCAAACTTCCTGTCTCCAAACTGCTCGCCGCTAGGCGAGCGCGTGGACGAGGCGCTTGAAGGTGTCGCCGCGGTCCTCGTAGTTGTTGAACATGTCGAACGAGGCGCAGGCGGGGCTCAGCAGGACCGTGTCGCCGGGCTCGGCGAGCAGGCGCGCGAACTCGACGGCCTCGGCCATCGTCGCCGCGCGCACGACGGTCGGCGCGTGGGGGCCGAGCTCGCGCTCGACCGTCTCGGCGCTCTCGCCGATGGCGACGACGCCGGCGACCTTGGCCGCGACGAGCGGCTTCAGCGGGCCGTAGTCGTTGCCCTTGTCCTTGCCGCCGGCGATGAGCACGACGCGCCCGCCCGCGCCGGCCGGCCGCGCCGGGAACGACTCGAGCGCGTACCAGACCGCGTTGACGTTGGTCGCCTTGGAGTCGTTGACGTACGCGACGCCGCCGAGCGTGCGGACCTTCTCGAGGCGGTGCGGCACGCCCTCGAACGTCGTCAGGCTCTCGCGGACGATGTCGCTGCGGATCTCCATCGCGCGGGCGACGACGGCCGCGGCGAGCGAGTCGTAGAGGTTGTGCCGGCCGGGGAGGGCGAGGTCGGCCGTGGGCATCAGAGACATCACGTTGGGGGGAGACGTGGCCGAGCGGTCGGCGGAAGGGTCGGGGAGCGCGAGCATGATCTGCTCTGGTCCGTCTGCGTCGCAGCGGACGAACGCGCC
>JAYWIE010000084.1:0-4776 GCA_043789155.1 Rubricoccaceae bacterium
GAATCCATCGGGTGCCGGAAAAGGCTGGATTCCCGCCTTCGCGGGAATGACGGTGAATATGGGCTGGTGTGCGGGTTGAGAACTTAGCGACCCTGCCCCCGTGGGGGGGCGGTTGAGCGATGCCCACCCTTCACCAAACAGTTTCTCAGTGCGCGTCGAGCCAGTTGGGCGCTACGCCGAGGCCGATCACGATGGGCACCGACAGCGGCAGCGCGCCCTGCATCTCCTCGCTCACGATGGCCTTGACGGCCTCGACCTCGGCCTCGGGCACTTCGAGCACGAGCTCGTCGTGGACCTGCAGGATCATGTGCGCCTTCAGGCCCTCCGCCGGGAGGCGGTCGTGGATGGCGATCATCGCCAGCTTGATCATGTCCGCCTGCGTGCCCTGGATCGGCATGTTGATCGCGATGCGCTCGGCGTAGGCGCGGTCGTTCGGGTTGCGGGACGTGATCTGCGGGACGTAGCGGCGGCGGCCGAGCAGCGTCTCGACGTAGCCCGTGCGGCGCGCGTCCTGGAGGATGCCGTCGAGCGTCGCGATGACGCCGGGGTAGGCCGCGCGGTACTCGTTGATGAGCTCCTGCGCCTCGGCGTTGGTGACGCGCAGGCGGTTGGCGAGGCCGAAGGCCGAGATGCCGTACGGGATGCCGTAGTTGACCTGCTTCACGCGGTCGCGCTGCTCGCGCGTGACGGCGTCGTAGGGCACGCCGAAGACGCGCGCGCCGGTCGCGGTGTGGATGTCCAGCCCGGTCTCGAAGGCCTCGACGAGGCCGGCGTCCTCGGAGAGGTGCGCGAGGATGCGGAGCTCGATCTGCGCGTAGTCGGCCGAGAGCAGCAGGCAGCCCGGCTCGGCGACGAACGCGCGGCGGATCTCGCGGCCGACGTCGGTCCGGATCGGGATGTTCTGGAGGTTGGGCGAGGACGACGAGAGCCGGCCCGTGGCCGCGATGGTCTGGTTGAAGTTGGTGTGGACGCGCCCGGTCTCGGGGTGGATGAGCTCCGGCAGGCGGTCGACGTAGGTGCTCTTGAGCTTGGACACCTTGCGCCAGTCGAGCACGAGCGCGGGCAGGGCGTGCTCCTTGGCGAGCTCGCTCATCGCGGTCTCGTCCGTGCTCGGGCGGCCCGTGGACGTCTTCGAGAGCGGCTTGAGGCCCAGCCCGAACGTCGGCGCTTCCTCCTTGAGCTGCTTCTTGGACTTGCCCGAGAGCGCGCTGTCGACCTCGGCCTGCCAGACGACGGCCGCGGCGCGCTCGTCGTCCGTGGGCGGCGGGTTGAAAAGGACCTCGGCGAGCTGCTGCGTCGAGCCGATGAGGAACGTGCGCCCGGCGGCCTCGAAGACCTTGGTCTCGAGCTCGGCCAGCGTCGCGTCGAGGCCGACGCGGATGTCGGCCAGGACGCGCTCGTCGATCTTGACGCCGGCCATCTCGATGTCGGCCAGGACGCGGACGAGCGGGAACTCCATCGTCTCGGCGATCTCGAGCACGCGCCCGCCGCCGGTGAAGCCGCCCTCGCCGTCGGGCTCGGCGTCCATCTCGCGGAGCTTCTCCCGGAGCACCGGCACGAGGCGCAGCGCGACGTCGGCGTCCTCGCAGGCGTACGGGCCGACGTCCTCGACGGGCACGTCGCGCATCGAGAGCGCGTTCTTGCCGGTCCCGATAAGGTCCGTGATCGGCTGCGGGCGGTAGTTGAGGTGGAAGCTCGCGACGTCGTCGAGCTTGTGGCTCGCCTCGGGGTTGATGAGGTAGTGGGCGACCATCGTGTCGAAGATGGGGCCCTGAACGCGGACGCCGTGGCGCGCCATCACGACGAGGTCGTACTTGACGTTGTGGCCGACCTTGGGCAGGTCCGCGTCTTCGAGCCGCGCCCGGAGCGCGTCGACGGCGACGGGCATCGGCGTGCCATCGGGGAGGGGCGTCGGGACGTAGACGCCGGACTCCTCGTGGTCCGAGAGCGCCACGCCGACGAGCTCGGCCTCCATCGCCTCGACGCTCGTCGTCTCGGTGTCGAACGACAGCATGTCGGCGTCCTGCCCGACGGCCGCGGCGAGGCCGAGACTGTCCCGGTCGTAGACGGTCCGGTAGTCCGCGCCGGACTCGCCCATGGCCGTGACGGGCTCGTACGGGCCGAAGTCGAACGAGAGCGACGGGTCGTCGTCGGGCAGCGTCGTCTGGCGCGTGGTGCGGGCGCGGCCCTCGGCGTAGTCCTTGACGCGCGCGCGGAGGCGGCCGCCGAAGCCGACCTCGTCGAAGAGGGCGTTGACGGCCGCGAGGTCCGGGCTGGTGCGGCGGAGCGTGTGCCAGTCCAGCGGGCCGCCGTCGGGGCCGGTGAGCGGCACGGCCGTCTCGATGCAGACGAGGTGCTTCGAGAGGCGGGCGTCGTCGGCGTGGTTCGTCAGGCCCTCCTGCGCCTTCTTGCCCTTGACGTCGGCGGCGTGGTCGATGAGGTTCTCGACGGTCCCGTAGGCCGCGATGAGCCCGACGGCGGTCTTCTCGCCGATGCCCGGCACGCCCGGCACGTTGTCCGCGGTGTCGCCCATGAGCGCGAGCAGGTCCACGAACTGCGCGGGCTCGAGGCCGCCGTAGCGCTCGCGGAAGGTGGCGGGCGTCTCGCGGTCGAAGGCCTCGCCCTGGTACGGCGGGCGCAGCATGTGGACGGCCCCGCGGCCGGACTCGCCCGCGGCCGGCCGGACGCGGTCGGCGAGGAGCTGCCGGAAGTCCTTGTCCGGCGAGAAGACCACGACGTCGACGTCCTCGGTCTGCGCGCGGCGCGCGAGCGTGCCGATGACGTCGTCCGCCTCGACGCCGTCGACCTCGAGGACCGGGATGTCGAGCGCCTCGACGAAGCGCTTGATGAACGGGAGCGCGCCCTTGATGCCGTCCGGCATGGGCGGGCGGTGGCCCTTGTAGTCCGGAAAGGCCGTCGTGCGGAAGTTGGGGACGCCGGTCATCGCGTCGAAGACGACGGCGATGTGCTCGGGTGCGTGGTCCTCGAGCAGCTTCAGGATGGCCGTCGCGAAGCCGTAGAGCGCGCGCGTGTCCGTGAGCCCGTCCGGCGTCGTGAGCGGGCTGTTGCGCATCGAGAAGTAGGCGCGGTAGGCGAGCGCGAGCGCGTCGGCGAGGAAGAGCGTCTCGCGGGGCGCGTCGTCCGCCGGGTCGTCGGCGGCGGGCCTGTCGTCGCCGTCCCACGGCGGCGCGGCGGGGACGCCGTCTGCGTGGACGCTGGCGGGCGCGCCGTGCGCGTCGGGCGGCAGGTCGGGCGGGAACGGGGCGTCGAAGAGGGTCGGCTCGGTCGGCATCGGGGCGGCGGCGGGACGCCGGAGGTTAACGCCCCGCGGTGACGACCCTGCGCCACGCCCGGTTCGCGCTACTGCGCCACGACGAGCCGGGCCGTCGCCGTCTGCGCCCCGCCGCTACCGGCGGCGGTCGCCCGGACGACGTACACACCGGCCGGCCACGACGCCGTGTCCATGCCGACAACGTGCTCGCCGTGTGGTGCCGCCCCGTCCAATACGACGGCCACCTCGCGGCCCAGCGCGTCCAAGATGACCACATGTACATCGGAAGCTTCCGCCAACTCAAGCACGACCTCGACGCGGCCGCCCGCCGGGTTCGGGCGCACCGTCAATGCGATGCCGGGCATGCTGCCGGGGGCGCTGTCCGGGGGCGGTTCTACGGCCACGACCGGGGCGACGGTCCGGAAGGCCCACCCTGGGTTTGCACCGCCGAGCCGCGACCCGCCGACGTACAGCCGACCGTCCGGGCCGCGCAGCGCCCAGTACACACGCGGGTTCAGGCCTAGTCCTGCCGAGGCCGGGTCGACAAGCGACAGCGGGACTATGCTGATGATCGCCCACGACTCGCCCGCGTCCGTCGTCTGCCACACGTGACCGCCTCCCATTACGATCACGGCCCGGCCGCCGCCGAAGTCGACAACCTCCTCAGCGTTCGCGTTCGGGTCCCCGGTGAGGTCGAACGTCTCGCGCCACGCGTCGCCGCCGTTGTCGGAGACGAGCACGCGGCAAATGCGCCCCGGCCGCTGAGGGTCGATCATCGCCGCGACGAGGCGGTCACCGCCGCCGGGGGCGGCGCGGTCGAGCACGCCGACTGCGTAGGCGGTGTAGCGGAAGTACTGCCAGCGGCCGGGGACGGGCGTGTACGAGTCGCCGCCGTCATCGGACGTGGCAAGGCCCCAGCTTCCACCGCCGACGATGCGACCGGCGTTGGGCCCGTGGCGGACGACGGCGAGGCCGTAGGCTGTCGGGTCCTCGTCGTCTCTGTTGGGGATCGTGGCCGTCGTCCAACTCGCGCCCCGGTCGTGAGAGACGATGGCGAACCGGCCGGAGATCTCGCCGAGCAACGTGCCGCCGTGGGGCAGGCCGAAGGGAATCACGTGGAGCGCGTCAATGAGGCCTGGGCCCTCGGGGAAAGAGGTCGGCTCGAAGGTCTCGCCGTTGTCGACCGAGCGATAGAAGCCAATGTTGCGCCGCGTGATGAGCGTGTCGGGCCCAAGCGCCAGAATCGGGGAGTCGTTGTAGTAGATCTCGTGCCGGAGCGTCCAGGCCTCGCCGGGCCCGTACGGAGGCGGCAGCGTAAGAGTGCCATCATAACCCGTCGACCACATCGCTCCGTCGGCAGCGATGGTCGGTCTGGACGCACCGAAGGCGCGATCTCCGACGTGCTCCCACGTCAGTGTCTGTGCGTGGGCGGGTGCCGTGGCGAGCGCGAGGGCTACACAGGAGACAAAGCATTTCATAGCGGTTCCAGTCTGGATCTCGCTCCA
>JAYWIE010000085.1:0-4771 GCA_043789155.1 Rubricoccaceae bacterium
GGCCCGCCGGGCGTGCCCTCGATGTTGTAGAAGCGCCACCAGAAGCCGCGGCCGGGCGCGAGGACGTCGCTGCCGCCGGCGGGGCGCGTGTACGCCGCGCCGTCGTAGCCGGTGTAGAGGTTGGCCCCGGCGGCGGGGTAGTAGCCCGGGACGCCCTGGACGAGGTTGAGCGCGGCGAGGTCAGCCACGGTGAGGCCGGTCGTGGGCGCGGCGAGCAGCCGCCAGCCGCCCGCCCCGGCGATGACGCCCGAGCCGCCGACGGTGAGCGTGACCGGGATCGCCACGCTCGGGTTGGCCGCGTCGTTGGTCGTGAGCGTCAGCACGGCCGAGTACGTGCCCTCGGTGAGGCCCGTCGCGTCGAAGGCGACCGTCGCGGTCTGCGACGCGCCCGCGGCGACGCTGCCCGAGGCGGGCGAGACGCTCAGCCACGGGACCGAGGGCGTCGCCGGGGCGGCGAAGCGCAGGCTGGACGCGGCGTCCTGCCCGGCCTGCGCGGCCGCCGCGGCCGGGCTGCCGGTCGTCGTCTTGTAGAGGCTGCCGCCGGCGTAGACGTCGCCGGTGTTGACGTACGTCCCGGTCTGGTTGGTCGTCATGTCGAGAAACCACGTCACCGTCTGCCCGGCCGTGACGGCGATGGCCGCGGGCAGCGTCAGCGTGAGGTTGACGATCCCGGTCGCGCCGTTCGTGAACGAGAAGGACGCGTTAGCGAGCGAGGTCCCGCCCGTGCCGGCCCCGGCGTAGACGCGCATCGTCGCGCCCCACGTGACGTTCGGGGCGGAGCCGTAGTCGACGGCGAACGTGATGGCATCCAGGGAGCCCGTGCAGGGGACGGTCATGCTCTGCCCGATCTCGGTCCCGCCGCTCGTCATCATGAGCGCCGTCGTGGCCGGGATCGCGGCCGTCGTCTGGCCGGCCGTGCAGTCGGCGAGGGTGCGCGCGGCGGCGGGCGCGGCCGTGGCCGGGGGGGCGTACGGGGTCGCCTCGACGCGGCCCGTGCGGGGCGCAGGCCGGGCGGCCGGCCCGACCGTCAGGCCCCACGTGAGCGTCTGCCCGCCCGTGCCGGCCGTGTTCTGGATCGCGAGCGCCCGCGCGACGGTCCGGCCGGGCGCGAGCGTGCTGCCGAGCGCCGTCGCGGAGAGGGCGAGGGCGGGCGGCGGGCCGCCGGCGCGGAAGGCGGCCACGGTCGCGAAGCGCCCGTCGAGCACGCGCGCGTTGTCGCGCGCGGCCGCGTCGCCGGTCGGGCCGCTGTGGACCGGGGCCACGGTGTCGGTGTAGGTCACGGCGGGGCTGGACCAGTAGGCGACGCGCGTGCAGCTGAAGCCGCCCGCCGCGCACTGGTTGTCGTAGGCCATGACGGTCCGCCAGCGCCCCGCGAGGTCCACGAAGCCCTGCCCGTAGGCGTAGGCCGGGGCCGCCGTGTTGACGTACGGGTCGTGCTCGGCCCCGAAGTTGTGCCCGATCTCGTGGGCGAACGAGTAGTTGCCCACGGCGCACGTGTAGGCCGTGACCGTGAAGGCCGTCGCCGCGCCTGAGTTGACGTAGCCGAGGCCGCAGCCGTCGGTGTAGGTGCTCGGCCCGAGCATGGCCACGATGTCGGCCCCGGCGGTGTTGCGCGCGGCGTGGACCTCGTCGAAGCGGCCGTCGGTCGTGCTCTGGAGCGCCGGCAGGTCCGTCCCCATCGCCGTCGTGGCCGCCGTCGGCGTCTGGTAGGCGCTCGCGAGCGCGAGGCGCGTCGTCATGCCGCTGTTGACGTACGTCTGGTTGGCCGAGTTGACGGCGAGCTGCGCGAACGCGACCGGGTCGGCGTAGGCCGCGGCGACCTCGGCCGTGTACACGACGAGCACGTCGACCGTCGTCGCGGGCAGCAGCGAGGCGTCCGGAGCGCCGGCCCCGGGCGCGCCTGGCTCGACGGCGTCGAGGGCGGGCGCGACGCGGTGCGTGCGCTGGAAGGCGTCGTAGCCGTCGCCGTGGTCGCGCAGGCCGGCCGTGCCGACGCGCGCGACGGCGTGGAGGCCGCCCGTGAGCGGCCGCAGCGTGTACATGGCCGCCCCGTCGCGGACGTCGCCGGTGACCGCGCCGTCGCGGACGACGAAGAGCGCGCTGGCTGCAAGCTGCGCCGACGCGCCCCGGGCCGAGGCCTGCCCGCGGCCGGCCCACGACGTCGAGCCCCCGACGCGCTCGACTGCGGCCTCGCCCACGACGACCGTCGCGCCGTCGGGCAGCGCGACCGAGACGGGCCCGCCCGCACTCAGCACCGCCGCGTCGGCGACGACGATGCGGACGTCCGTCACGCCGGGCTCGGCGCGGAGCGCGCGCAGGAAGCCCGCCTGCCGCGGCGTCAGCGCCGACTCGGCAATCGGGCTCGCCGAGAGGAGCGCCGGCTGTGCGGCCGCGGCCGAGGCGGTCAGGAGAGCTGCGGCGGCGAGGAGAATCCGTCGGGTCATGGGCGGGGGCGAGAGAGAGGAAGACATGTCCGACGTATATCGCCCGGCGACGCGCGGCGCTAAACCTCGGACTCCCGGCGACGTGTCGCGCCGGGCGGACAAGATGACACCGCCAGCTCCCGCCTCCAATCAGACGTCCGAACGGACGCACCCGGCCCCGGTCGGGCGCGATCTCCACGGCCGGGCGGGGCACCGCGCTCGCGGCGGCGCGTATATCGCGGGTCCCTCCGCATTCACCGATTCCGCCCCCGACATGCCCGCAGACCCGTTCGGCGTTCGCGACACGCTCCAGACCGCCGGTGGCGCGGTCGCCTACTACCGCCTCGACCGCCTCGCCGAGCAGACCAGCACGGACCTCGGCCGGCTCCCGTTCTCGATCAAGGTGCTGATGGAGAACGTCCTCCGCGAGGCCGGCGACGGGCCCGTGACGGCGGACGACGTGCGCACGATCGCGGCCTACGACCCCGCGAACCCGGCCGAGGTCGAGATCCCGTTTACGCCCGCGCGCGTGCTCCTGCAGGACTTCACGGGCGTCCCGGCCGTCGTGGACCTCGCGGCGCTCCGCTCGGCGATGGCGCGCGTCGGCGGCGACCCCGAGGCGATCAACCCGCGCGTGCCGGTCGACCTCGTGATCGACCACTCGGTCCAGGTAGACGCCTTCGCGCTCCCGCAGGCCTTCCAGATCAACGCCGACATCGAGTTCCAGCGCAACGCCGAGCGCTACGAGTTCCTGCGGTGGGGCGCGCAGGCCTTCGACAACTTCTCGGTCGTCCCGCCGGAGCGCGGCATCTGCCACCAGGTGAACCTCGAGTACATCGCCCGGGGCGTCTGGACGCGGACCGAGGACGACGGGACGGTCCTCGCGTACCCCGACACGCTCGTCGGCACGGACAGCCACACGACGATGATCAACGGCCTCGGCGTGCTCGGGTGGGGCGTCGGCGGGATCGAGGCCGAGGCGGCCATGCTCGGGCAGCCCGCCTACATGCTCATGCCGCGCGTCGTCGGCTTCAAGCTCGCGGGCAAGCTCCGCGAGGGCGTCACGGCGACGGACCTCACGCTCACGGTGACGCAGATGCTGCGCCAGCACGGCGTCGTCGGCGACTTCGTCGAGTTCTACGGGCCCGGCCTGAGCTCGATGTCGCTCCCGGACCGCGCCACCATCGCCAACATGGCCCCGGAGTACGGAGCCACGATGGGCTTCTTCCCCGTCGACGCCGAGACGCTGGACTTCCTGCGCCGCACCAACCGCTCCGCGGAGACCGTGGACCTCGTCGAGCAGTACTGCCGCGCGCAGGGCCTCTTCCGGACCGACGACACGCCGGACCCGACCTTCGCCGCTACGCTCGCGCTCGACCTCGGCGACGTCCGGCCCAGCATGGCCGGGCCGAAGCGCCCGCAGGACCGCGTCGAGCTGCCGGACGTCCAGGCCTCGTTCCGCGCGAGCCTCACCGCGCCCGCCGGCCCGCAGGGCTTCGGCCTCGCCTCGCCCGACGCGACGGGCACGTTCGTCGCCCCGGACGGGACGGAGACGACGCTCAAGAACGGCTTCGTCGCCATCGCGGCCATCACGAGCTGCACCAACACGTCCAACCCGAGCGTGATGCTCGCGGCGGGCCTGCTCGCGCGCAAGGCCGTCGAGAAGGGCCTGCGCGTCCAGCCGTTCGTCAAGACGAGCCTCGCCCCGGGCTCCCGCGTCGTCACGGCGTACCTCGAGGCGGCCGGCCTCCAGGACGACCTCGACGCGCTCGGCTTCTCGCTCGTCGGCTACGGCTGCACGACGTGCATCGGCAACTCGGGGCCGCTCCCCGAGGCCGTCGCGACGGCCGTCACCGAGGGCAAGCTCATCGCGGCCGGCGTGCTCTCGGGCAACCGCAACTTCGAGGGCCGCATCCACCCGCTCGTCAAGGCCAACTTTCTCGCGAGCCCGCCGCTCGTCGTCGCCTACGCGCTCGCCGGGACGATCGACATCGACCTGGACACGGACGCGCTCGGGCAGGACCGCGACGGGAACGACGTCTTCCTCAAGGACCTGTGGCCGTCGCAGGGCGAGATCCTCGACGCCATCCGCCAGGCCGTCCACCCGGCGCAGTTCGCCGCGCTCTACGACGGCATCGAGGACTCGAACCCGCGCTGGAACGCCATCGAGACGACCGACAGCGCCGTCTACGACTGGCAGGACGACTCGACGTACATCCAGGAGCCGCCCTTCTTCCAGGACCTCGACGTCGAGGCCGCGCCCATCGCGGCCATCGCCGGCGCGCGCGTGCTCGCGCTGCTCGGCGACTCGGTCACGACCGACCACATCTCGCCCGCCGGGGCCATCC
>JAYWIE010000086.1:0-4767 GCA_043789155.1 Rubricoccaceae bacterium
CGCCGCGGGCGACGTCGAGGGTCGTCGGGGCGAGCGCGAGGGCTGCGCCGAAGCGCTTGGACACGTCGCGGAGGGCGATCTGGGGCGGGCGGTTCACAGTGTTTTGGCGGGACGCATCTTGGCGACGGCATCGCGGCCGTGGTAGGTTCTGACCGGTCGCCGCAGCGCTCGCGCGGGTGACGTTGCCAGTGTAGCTCAGGGGTAGAGCAGCTCATTCGTAATGAGCAGGTCGTCAGTTCAAATCTGACCACTGGCTCCAACGAAACGGCCTTTCCGCTCTCGGGGAGGCCGTCTTTCGTTTGGACCGGCCGAGCCAGGTTCGGGCACAGAGGGTGTCGCACCGTCACCCCGCGCTCGCCTACCGCCTCCGCCGGACGACCGTCGCGATCGAAACCAGCACGGCTGCCATGCCTGCGAGCGCGAGCGGGGCCGGCACCTCGGCGAACAGCATCGCCGCCAGCACCGACGCGATCACCGGCTCCGCGAGCGAGAGCAGGCTGAGCGTGCTCGCCGGCAGGTATCCCAGCGCGACCGCGAACGAGCCGTGCCCGACCAGCCCCGGCCCGACCGCCATCGCGAAGCACCACGCGAGCGCAGCGGGCGGCAGGCCCATCGGCGTGCCGGTCGCGAGGCAGACGGCCGCGATCGTCACCGCCGCCGCCGCGTTGACGGGCGCGAAGTACGCCAGGAACGAGCGCCGCGCGCGCACGCGCTGCCCGGCGAGGTAGTACGCGGACACCAGCACGGCCGCCAGAAGCGCGAGCGCGTTGCCCAGCGCCGGCTGCGGCGGCCGCGCCCCCGCCGACCCGCCGAGCCCGATCAGTGCCGCCCCCACGACGCCCACGCCGACCGCGACGAGGGTCCGCCGCGACGGCCGCCCGCCGACGCCGAGCAGCCCGAGCACGGCGATCCACAGCGGCGTCGTCGTGACGAGGACCGAGGCCGCGGCGACGCTCGTCAGCTGCACGGACACGATCCAGGTCGCGAAGTGCAGCCCCAGCGCCACGCCCGCCGCGCCGACGAGCGCCCACTCGCGGCGGTCCATCGCGGCCATCTCGCCGCGCACCCGGAGGAGCGCCGCGGGCGCGAGCAGGGCCGTCACGAAGAGCGTCCGCCAGAGCGCGAGCGGCAGCGGCGGCACCGGCCCGGCGAGGCGCACGAGGATCGACGACAGCCCGTAGCACACAAGCCCAACGCCGAGCAGCGCCCACACCGCCGCGGGCGCGCGCGCCGCGGGCACTCGCGCGGCCGGCACGTGCGCGGCCGGCACTAGCGCAGCCGGTCCATCGAGCGGATCGTCGCGATGTCGCGGTCGACGCCGCGGCGGGCCATGCGGAGCAGCACGAACGCCGCGAGCGGCATCAGCGCGGCGAGGTACGGCACGGCCGCCGCCTCGGTCGGTGCCGCGCCGACGGGCTGCGCCGCGTAGAGGCCGACGAGGACCGGGACCGCCGCCGCGAGCGCGAGCCCCTGCCCGACGCCGATGACGGTCCGCTGCCGCGCGCGGTCCTTGTACAGGAACACGGCCCCGAGCGCGACGACGGCCGCGAGCACCGCCACGACGAGCGTCGCGGTCGAGTAGCCGTCCCCGAGCGTCGCGACGCCGGGCAGCCACGTGAACGTCAGCGCGGCGAAGAGGACGAGCAGGGCGGCTCCGAGGAGCAGGAAGACGGTCTGGGGACGCTGGATCATGTGCGGAATGGGATGTGGGATACGGGATGCGGGATGCGAGACAGCTTTATCCCGCATAACCCATCCCGTACCCCGTTCAGCCGTTCAGATGGGCGCGGACGCGGGCGGCGAGGTCGGCGGCGAACGAGGCCGTCGTGGCCGTCCCGCCGAGGTCGCCCGTGAGGCCGGTCGCGTCCGAGTAGATGCCGAGCAGGCCGGCCGCGACGGCGTCGGCGGCCCGCGTCTCGCCGAGCGAGCGGAGCATCATCTCGCCCGAGCGGATGAGGGCCGTCGGGTTGGCGATGCCCTTGCCGGCGATGTCGGGCGCAGAGCCGTGGACGGCCTCGAAGATGCGGCAGTCCGCGCCGATGTTGGCCGAGCCCGTCACGCCGAGGCCGCCGACGAGGCCCGCGATGAGGTCCGAGAGGATGTCGCCGAAGAGGTTCGTCGTCACGAGCCCGTCGAACGCGTCGGGCCGGATCACGAGCTGCATCGCCATGTTGTCGATGATGCGCTCGTCGAAGGCGATGTCCGGGTAGTCTGCCGCGACCTCGTGGCCGACGCGCAGGAACAGGCCCGACGACTCCTTGAGGATGTTGGCCTTGTGGACGAGCGTGAGCCGTTTGCGGCCGCGCGCGCGCATGTCCTCGAACGCGAAGCGGACGATGCGCTCGGCCCCGACGCGCGTCACGCGGGCGACGGACTCGGCGACCTGCGTCACCGGGTCGAACGACTCGAGGCCCGAGTAGAGGCCCTCGGTGTTCTCGCGGTACAGCACGAGGTCGATGCCGGTGAACGGGCCGCCCGTGTGGGGCAGCGTCACCGCCGGCCGGACGTTGGCGTAGAGCCCGAAGTGCTGCCGCAGGCCGACGTTGACGCTGCGGAAGCCGGTCCCGACGGGCGTCGTGAGCGGCCCCTTGAGCGCGAGCCGCGTGCGCTCGATCGAGGCCACGGTGGCGTCGGGCAGCGGCGTGCCGGTCGCCTCGAACGCGCCGAGGCCGGCCGGCTGCTCGTCCCACTCGAACGCGACGCCGGTCGCGGCAAGGACGTCGACGGTGGCCGCGACGACTTCGGGGCCGATGCCGTCGCCGGGGATGAGGGTCGCGGGGTAGGCCATGACGTGCGGGGCGGGTAGGCGCGCAAGCTACCCGGCCGCGCGCGCGGGATGTGTGAAGGGGCATGGACGAATGCCGGCCGCGCCGGGGGTGCCGGCGACGTCCGCGACCCAAGCGCCGACATCCGCCACGTCTGCGGTACCGGCAACGGCCACGACTCAACCGCCGTAGGGGCACAGCTTGCTGTGCCCGCCGGTCCGGTTGGCACACCGTCCGGCCAACAAACCACCCGCGACGCCCCCGACACGGGCGTCGCACGTCCAGGCGTCGTGCCATTCGGAGAGCCGGGCACAGCAAGCTGTGCCCCTACGGGACGGCACGGACGTCGGGGACGTCGTGACCATCCGGACGCCGCGCCAGATCCGCCGGCACACCGGCTGGCCGAGGGCCCGCGTTAGCTTCGCCTTCCACCCGACCGCGCCTGTGGACCTCGCCTTCGCCGCCTCGCCCGCCCTGCTCGTGCTCTGCACGGCCGCCGCGGGCGCGTTCGCATGGTGGCGCTACCGCGCGAGCGTCCCCCGGCCGGCCGGCTGGCGCTTCCCGACGCTCGTCGCCCTGCGCACGGCCGCCTTCGCGGGCGTGCTGTTGCTCCTCTTCGAGCCCGTCTGGACGCGCGTCGTGCGCCGGACGGAGCCGCCGCTCGTGGCGCTGCTCGTCGACACGTCCGAGAGCGTCGCGCTCGCGCCGGGCGTCGCCGCGCGCGTCCGCACGGCCCTCGCCGGCGTCCCGCCGGACGCCGTCCGCGCGTACGCCTTCGACGGCACGGCCCGGCCGATCGCGCTGGACTCGCTCCGCTTCGACGGCGAGCGGACCGACATCGCCGGGGCCCTCGCGCGCGTCGAGGCCGACTTCGCCGGCCGCAACCTCCTCGCCGTCGTGCTGGTGTCGGACGGCCGCTCGACCGAGGGCCGCGACGCGGCGGCCGTCGCCGAGCGCTTCCCCGTCCCGGTCTACACCGCCACCGCGGGCGACAGCCTCTCCGGCCGCGACGTCCGCGTCGCGCGCGTGCGCACCAACGACGTCGCGACCGTCGGGACGCCGTTCCCGGTCCAGACGGGCGTCCGCGCGAGTGGCTTCGGCGGGCGGCAGACGACGCTCGTCGTGAGCGAGGGCGGCCGGACCGTCGGCTCGGCCCCGCTCGCGCTGCCCGCCGACGGAGGCGAGGCAACCGTCGATGTCGCAGTGACGCCCGCCGCGCCGGGCCTGCGGACCTACACCGTCACCGCGGTCCCGCTCGCGGGCGAGGCCACGGCCGACAACAACCGCCTCAGCGTCACCGTGCGCGTGCAGTCGGACGTCCGGCAGGTGCTCGTCGTCGCGGCCGGGCCGGGGCCGGACCTCGCCGCGCTCCGCGCGGTCCTCGACGCCGACCGCGGCGTCCGGACGACGTTCCGGACGCAGCGCGCGCCGGGTGCCTTCTACGAGGGCCCGCTGCCGGCCGCGCTCGGCCGCTTCGACCTCGTCGTGCTGGCCGGCTTCCCCGGAGCCGCCGCCTCGCCCGGCGACGTCGAGCGCGTCGCCGCGGCCGTGCGCGGCGGGCTGCCCGCGCTGTTCCTGCTCGGCCGCACGACGCGCGCGGAGCGCCTCGGCGCGCTCGCGGACGTCCTCCCGGCCCGCCCCGCCGGCGGCCTTTCCCTGGTCGAGCAGTCGGCTGCCCTCACGGACCCGGCGCATCCGGTCTCGACGGGCCTCGACGGCCTCGCCCGGCTGCCGCCGCTCGCGGTGCCCGGAGCCGCGTGGGCGCTCGAGCCCGGCAGCCGCACGCTCGCGACGGCAGGCGGACGGCCGCTGCTGGTCGTCCGGCAGACGTCGGCCGTGCGGACGGCCGCGCTGCTCGGGGCCGGCACGTGGCGCTGGCGCACGCTCCCCGAGGGCTCCGACGGCCTCGCGCCGGTGTGGCCGCGCGCGCTGGACCGGCTCGTCCGCTGGACGACCGCCGCGCGCGACCGCCGGCCCGTCCGCGTCCGTCCGGACCGGGCGC
>JAYWIE010000087.1:0-4753 GCA_043789155.1 Rubricoccaceae bacterium
GGCGCGCGGACGTCCGCGCCGAGCCGGACCCGGCGTCGCGGCTGCGCACGGACGGCTACCGCGACTGGCAGCGCGCCGTCGCCCTCGCGCGCGGCTGGGCCGCGACCGGGGCGTGAGGGATGGGGCACGGGAAGACTCGGGCTCCAAGCCATCGACGTCTTCACCCTCATGCCCCATCCCTCATGCCCCCCGAAGGGCCGTCAGACGGCGCGGCCGACGAGCGCGAGCGCGAGCGCCTGCAGCGCGTCCGACGCCCGGCCCGGCGGCAGCGCGCCGAGCGCGTCGAGGCCGGCGGCGGCGTAGCCCGCGACAGCCGCGCGGGCGTCGTCGAGCACGCCGAGGGCCTCCATGCGGGCACGCGCGTCGGGGACGCGCTCGGCCGGGAGGCCGTCGAGGGCCGCGGCCCAGTCGTCCGGGTCGCGCTCGAGCGCCGTCAGCAGCAGGAACGTCCGCTTGCCGGCCACGATGTCGCCCCCGATGGCCTTGCCCCAGTCGGCGTGGTCGGCCGTGAGGTCGAGGAGGTCGTCCTGGATCTGGAAGGCGCGGCCGAGGGCGTGGCCCGCGCGGCGCATCGCCGCGAGCGCGGCGTCACCGGCCCCGCCGACGAGCGCGCCGAGCTCGAGCGCGAGGTCGAGCAGGGCCCCGGTCTTGTCGTCGATCATGCCGAGGTAGTCCGCGACCGAGACGCCGGCCTGGCGCTCGAAGGCGAGGTCGCGGGCCTGCCCCTCGCACAGCCGCGCGACCATGCGGTCGAAGAGGGCGCGCGCGAGCCGGTCGCGGTCGGTCTCGGTCTCGTTCAGCAGGCGGACCGCGAGGCCGTGCATGAGGTCGCCGGCGAGGATCGCCTCGGCCTCGCCGAAGCGCGTGTGGACGCACGGGCGGCCGCGGCGCGTCGCCGAGCGGTCCATGATGTCGTCGTGGACGAGCGTGAAGTTGTGGAACACCTCGACCGCGAGCGCGGCCGGGAGGGCGCGGCGGCGGGCGTCCGCGCCGCCGAAGGCCTCGGCGGCGAGCAGGAGGGCGACGGGCCGGATGCGCTTGCCGCCCGACTCGAGCGCGTAGCGGACGGGCCCGTAGAGGCTCGGCGGGTCCGCGGGGAGGTCGAGCGCGGCGAGGCCGGCCTCGACCTCGGCGACGAGGTCGGCGGTCATGCGCGGACGTCGGCGAGGGCCTGCGCGACGCTGGCCTGGACCGCGTCGAGCGGCTGCGTCCCGTCAACCGCGACGACGCGGACAGCGGCGGCGAGCGTCGCCTGGACCGGGGCCGTGTCGGCGTGGTACACCGCGAGGCGGGCGCGGATGGCCGTCTCGTGGTCGTCGGGGCGGTGCACCAGGCGGTCTGGCGGGACAGACACCGGCGGCGGGTTGAAGTCGAGGTGGTAGATCGCGCCCGTCTCCGGGTCGGTGCGCCGGCGCGAGAGCCGCGCGACGACGGCGTCGTCGGGGACGGACAGGCTCACGACGGCGTCGAGCGGGGCGTCGTGCTCGGCGAGGTGCGCGAGCAGCCACTCGGCCTGCGGGACGGTCCGCGGGAAGCCGTCGAGCACGAAGCCGTCGTAGCCGAGCGCGGCGAGGTTCTCGGCGACGAGCGCGTTGGTGACGCCGTCGGGGACGAGGCGGCCCTCGCGCAGCAGGCCCGCGACCTGCACCCCGAGCGGCGTCTCGGCGGCGATGGCGGCGCGGAAGAGGTCGCCGGTCGAGAGGTGCGCGATCCGGTGGTGCTCGGCGAGGCGCTTGGCCTGAGTGCCCTTGCCCGCGCCGGGCGGGCCGAAGAGTGCGAGGCGCATAGGGCTGCGGGTGTGGAGCGGGAAGCTACGGGCGCGCCCCGCCCCGGCCCGGCCCGGGCGGCGCGCGGCGCTCAGCTCGCCTCGGCGACGGCGCTCACCGTGTCCGTCTTGCCCGTCAGCTTCTGCGTGAGCTGGTCCGTGGCCGCCTTGAGCGCGAAGCCGACGGCCGACTTCACGGCGAGGTCGACGGCCTGGCGCACGGACGACTTGGCCTGGCTCGACGCCGCCTGCCCGGTCGTCTGGCCGAGCACGACGGGCGTGTCGCGCAGCGAGTGCCGGATGGCGTCGGCGGACGACGCGCCCTTGCGGACGCGGTCGGCGGCGTCGTCCAGAAACGACGAGAGGCGGGCGCGGACGAGGTCGGCGTCGCTCAGCGGGTCCGGCCGGCGGCGGGCCTTCGCGAGCCCCGCGAGGGCACCGACGGCGAGGCCGGCGGCCGCGGCGAAGCCCGCGTTGCGGAGCGCGTGCTCGCGCAGCGCGTCCGGCAGCGGCTTGCCGCCGAGCGTGATGCTGGACGGGTTCGTGAGCTCGTCCTTGATGGCCTGGACGCGGAACTGGAGGTCGTTCTGGCGCGCGGCGAGCAGCGTCTTGATCTCGGAGGCCGATCGCTTCGTCGTCTCGCGGTCGGGGTCGATGCGGGCCGGGACGGTCTCGGTCGGGGTCGGGAGTGCGGGCATGGTCAGGCGGTGGTCTGGCGGGCGTGGGCGGCTTCCATGTCCTGGAGCTGGCGGCGCGAGGGCGGCGCGGGCGTCGTGGCCGCCGACTCGGTGATCGTGGGCGCTTTGAGCGTCGCGTCGATGGCCGAGGCGGCGTCGAGCCGGCGCTTGCCGAGCAGCGCGACGACGCCGGCGACCGTAAACAGCAGCAGCGTCACCACGAGCAGGCCCCAGAAGAGCGGCCGCAGGACGTCGGAGCCGTCGCTGCCGGCGAACGCCCAGCCGATCCCGACGGCCATCATCGCGAGGAGGAAGCCGAGCGCGTAGAGAGCCACGACGCCCGCGCCGGCGAAGAGACCGTATCCAATGGCCTTGCGCTCGACGCTGGACTTGGTCTCGTCGATCTTCTCGGTCACCTCGGCCTTGACGAGGTCGATGCGGAGCTCGACCCACTCGCGGGCGTCGGCGGAGATGGCGGCGAGGTGGTCGGAGACGCGGGCGACCTTGCCGCGGTGGGGCGGCAGCTGGTGCGACGTGTCGACACGCCGCGCGTCGGGGTCGAGCACCGGCGACGGCGTCTCGATGGGAGCCGGCAGACGGGACGGGGGCATACACGGACGGATGAGGGGAGCGCCAAGTACCCGCGTCGCGCCGTCGGGTTGCCGGCGCGGCGAGACGCGCGGCGCAGGTCGGATATTCCCGGACGCCTGCCGCACCGCGCCCGTGACGATCTCCGCCCGCCCGACGCCCAACCCCGACGCGCTCATGTTCCGCATCGACGGCGCGACGGCGATCCCGAGTGGCCTGCTCGCGTTCCACTCGATGGCCGAGGCGGCCGAGCACCCGCTCGGGGCCGACCTGTTCACGCTCGGCGGCGTCGCCTCGGTCCTCGTCGTGCCGGCGTTCGTGACCGTGACGAAGCGGCCCGACGCGGACTGGAACCCGCTCGCGGCCGACGTCGAGCGCGTCCTGACTGCGTGGCTGGCGGGCGGATAGGCCAGTGGGCAGTAGGCCAGTGGGCAGTGGCAGAGGAATCTATTCTGCTTAGAGGCTGACTCTGAATGCAAGATGAAGCTCAAAACGCCGTCATTCCCGGCCCCGACCGGGAATCCAGAGTCGTGGCACCGCGCTCGACACCCTGGATTCCCGCGTGCGCGGGAATGACGGCAGGTGAAGGACTATTCATAGTCAGCCTCTTACTGGCCACTGGCCCCGTCCGCGTCAGCCGGCGGCACTGCCCACTGGCTTTCTCAGACCCGGTCGCCCTTCTTGAACAGCGACGCCGCGATGGCCCCGACGGCCGCGCCGAGCGCCGCCGCGACGGCGACCGAGAGCACGCCGGCGAGCCACGGGTTGCTCAGCGGCCCGGCCGACGCCGACGCGAGCGCCTCGGCGACCTGCGCCGGATCCATGCCCATCTGGATGAGGTTGGCGCGCTGGATCGCGAGCTGCTCCGCCTGGTCCGGCAGCAGCCCGGCCGCCATCATCGCCTGCGTCAGCGCGACCTGGAGCAGCGCGCCGGCCGCGCCCGTCAGCGCGCCGATGGCCGCGCCCGGGCCCGCGAGCAGCGTCAGCCGGTGCGTCGAGGTGTAGTGCCACACGCCGAGCGCCGGCCCGAGCAGCATCACGAGGCACAGCCCGCAGCCGCTGACGTACATCGCCGCGCCGCCGACGCGGAACGTCAGGAACGTCAGGCCGACGCCGAGCAGGGTGTACACGGCCGCGCCGATGGCGACGGACGGGCCGCGGGGCGGGGCAGGGATCTCAGACATCGGGGGCGGTGGGTCGGGTGAGAGGGACGGCGAGCACGGACACGACGAGCACGAGGCCGGCCGCGACGCCGAACAGCGCGCCCGTCGCCAGACGCGACGCGCCGGTGTTGGCCCACATGCCCGTTACGCCGAGGAGCCAGTCCGCGGACGTCGGGACGACGGCGGCGCTCAGCACGGCGAGGGGGTGGACAGACGCGAGCCGGCGCAGCAGGCCGGGCGCGAGCGGGCCACTCGCGACGCCCGCAGCCAGCCCGGCGACGATGCCGAAGCAGCGGTGGCACAGCGCCAGCGGCACGCCGTGGACGTGCGGGCTGCGGGCCGGCATCTGGTGGCAGAACGGCGCGAACGCCGCCCGCACGAGCGCCCCGCCCTCGAAGCCGACGACCGCCGGCAGCGCCGCCAGCGCGGCGACGCCCGCCGCGACTGAGACGGCGAGCCACCAGCCGGCAGGAAATCGGAGCACGGATCGGTCCATGGCGCAACGTAGCGCCGCCCCGCACACCGCCGCCCGCCGAAATCGCCTCGCCGCGGAGCGCCGC
>JAYWIE010000088.1:0-4735 GCA_043789155.1 Rubricoccaceae bacterium
CGCGACCGGGCGGCCCGCGCCGGCGGCGTGGGCGCGCAGGCGGCGGACGGCCTCGAGCGCCGGCACGCCGGCGATGTCGTGGTCGACCACGGCGACGTCGTAGCGCCCGCCGCCGTCGAGGAACGCGAGCGCGTCCTCGACCGAGAGCGCGACGTGGGCCGCGAAGCCGGCCTCGCGGGCGAGGTCCGCGACGGTCTCGGCCGCGGCCGGCGAGTCGTCGACGACGAGCAGCGTCCGGCCCGCGCCGAAGGGCTCCGGCGCGGGCGGCGCGTCCGAGGCGCGGCCCGCCGCCGGCAGCGACAGCGTGACGTGGAACGTCGAGCCGCGGCCAGGCTCGGACTCAGCCCAGAGCCGGCCGCCCATCTGCTCGGCGAGGCGGCGCGAGATGGCGAGCCCGAGGCCGGTCCCGCCGTAGCGGCGCGTCGTCGAGGCGTCGGCCTGCACGAAGGGCTCGAAGAGGCGGTCGAGGCGGTCGGCAGGGATGCCGATGCCGGTGTCCGAGACGGCGATGCGGAGGTCCACGGTCGCCCCGCGCCCGCTCGCGGAGACGTCTACGACGACCTCCCCGGCGGGCGTGAACTTGACGGCGTTGGAGAGCAGGTTGAGCAGGATCTGGCGCAGCCGCGTCGCGTCGCCGACGACGATCGGGACGCCGGGGCGGACGTGGCCGATGGTCTCGACGCCGCGGCGGGCGGCGTCGAGCGCGACCACGGCGACGGTGTCCTCGACGAGCGCGCGGAGGCAGACCGGCTGGTGCTCGAGCTCGACGTGGCCGGCCTCGATCTTCGAGAAGTCCAGGATGTCCGTGATGACGCCGAGGAGCGCGTCGCCGGAGGCGCGGATGGTGGCGAGCGCCTCGCGCTGCTCGGGCGAGAGGGCGGTCGTGGCGAGGACGTCCGTCATGCCGATGACGCCGTTGAGCGGCGTCCGGATCTCGTGGCTCATCGTGGCGAGGAAGCCGCTCTTGGCCTGCGCCGCGGCGAGGGCGTCGCGGCGGGCGGCGTCGAGCGAGTCCAGCACCTGCGCGCGCATCCGGAAGAGGACCCCGCCGAGCAGCGCGAGAGCGGCGAGCGTCGGCAGGAAGACGTCTACCGGGACGCCCGGCGCGGGCAGGCGCAGCGTCATCGCCGTCGCCGTGGCGACGAACAGGGCCGAGTACAGCCCGAGCGCGCGCGCGGTCTGGAAGCCGGCCGAGCAGCCGATGAAGACCAGGATGAGCCCGAAGGCGGTCGCGGGCGAGAGCGCGCTGGCGTGCGCGAGCCAGACCTGCCACGCCGAGACGGCGAGGAAGAAGCCGTAGACGAAGCCGATGGCGTTGCGGCGCACCCACTCGCTGACGAACGTCAGCGCGACGAGCACGCCCGCGGCGAGCCCGATGCCGACGCGCGACGCGGCCTCGCTGAGCGTCCCGGCCGGGTCGATGCCGTAGAGCAGGCCGAGCGCGAACACGAGCGCGCCGCCCGCGCCGAGCAGGATCCGGTGGTGCCGGAGCGGCGCGCGCGCGGCGGGCGCGCGCGCGGCAGGCGGGAGGGGCGGCATGGGCGGGCGGTTTCGACCCGGGCCGGGTCGGTTCGTAACGGCCGCGCGCGCGCGGCCGGCCGGACGGCGGCGCGGACGTCGGCGCGGGCCGTCGGGTGCGGGGGCCGCAAACGCTGCGCCACGCAGGCCGCCGGGTATCTTCGGGGCCGCCCTCCGACGCCCGATGCAGCCCGACCCCACCCCTGGCTCCGACCTCCCCGGCCACGCGCCGGCACCCGCCGCGCCGACGTCCGCCGCGCCCGATGCCGCCGCGCCGACGCCCTCGGCGCGGCCCGCGCGCGGGGCCGAGCTCGTCGTCGACGTCGTCGCGTTCGGCGACCGCGGCAAGAGCATCGCCCGGCTGGAGGCACCGGCATCTGGCGAATCCGGCGGCGACGCGGGCGGCGAGGCGCGCAGCGGCTACGTCGTCTTCGTGCCCGGAGCCGTCCCCGGCGACCGCGTCCGCGTCCGCATCGCCAAGCGCAAGAAGGGCTACGCCGAGGCGCGCGTGCTCGAGCTCGTGACGCCGAGCCCGCTGCGCGTCGTGCCGCGCTGCCCGTACGCCGACGTCTGCGGCGGCTGCACGTGGCAGCACCTCGCGTACCCGGCGCAGCTCGAGATGAAGCGCGAGGCCGTCGAGCGGGGCCTCGCGCACGCGCGCACGCCTGCGGGCAGCGGCCTGGACCTCGGCGGCGTGCCGGTCCGCGCGACGCTCGGGGCCGAGCGCGACGAGGGCTCGGGCGGGGTCTACTACTACCGCAACAAGATGGAATTCTCGTTCTCGGCGCAGCGCTGGCTGACGGACGCCGAGATCGCGACGGACGAGCACTTCGACCGCCACTTCGCGCTGGGCCTGCACGTGCCGGGCCGCTTCGACAAGGTGCTCGACCTCAAGACGTGCTTCCTGCAGTCCGAGTGGTCCGCCCGGCTCGTCAACGGCGTCCGCGACCTCGCGCGGCACGAGGGCTGGGAGCCGTGGCACGCGCGCGACCACACGGGCTGGCTGCGCCACCTCGTCGTCCGGACGTCCGCGAGCACCGAGGACCGCATGGTGAACCTGGTCACGTGGGACCACAACCCCGAGCGCCTCGCCGTGCTCACGGCCTTCCTGCGGGTCGGCTTCCCCGAGGCGACGACGTTCGTGAACACGGTCAACGAGGGCCTCGCCAACACGTCCTACGGCGACGCCCACGTCGTCTTCGGGCCGGGCACGATCCGCGACCGCATCGGGAAGCACACCTTCGAGATCGCCTCGAACGCCTTCTTCCAGACCAACACGCGGCAGGCCGAGACGCTCTACGCCGTCGCGGCCGAGATGGCGGCCTTCACCCCGACCGACCTCGTCTACGACCTCTACTGCGGCACGGGCACGATCTCGCTCTTCGTCGCGGACCGCGTCGCGCGCGTCGTCGGGGTCGAGCTCGTCGAGGAGGCCGTCCAGAACGCGCGCGCGGCCGCCGAGGCCAACGGCGTCGCCAACGCGACGTTCGTCGCCGGCGACATGCTACACCTCTTCACGCCCGCCTTCGTCGCCGAGCACGGCCGCCCGGACGTGCTCGTCGTGGACCCGCCGCGGGCCGGCATGCACCCCAAGGTGGTGGACCAGATCGCGGACCTGCGCCCCGAGCGCATCGTCTACGTGAGCTGCAACCCGAAGACGCAGGCCGACGACCTCGCGCGCCTCATGGAGCGCACGGGCAACGGCTACCGCATCGAGGCCGTCCAGCCCGTGGACCTCTTCCCGCACACGACGCACACCGAGTGCGTCATCGGCCTGCGCGCCGTTCCCCCCGCGTCATGACCGACCGCGTCGACCGCTCCGCCTTCGCCGTCGTCTCGTCGCACGATGAGGCAGCCGAGGCGGACCGCCGCTACTGGTGGAGCCGCACGCCCGAGGAGCGTCTGCAGGCCGTTCACCTCCTTCGCACCCGAGCCTACGGGGACGCTGCTTCCGGCCGCGTCGAGCGCGTTCTTGAGGTCACTCAGCGATGCCCGCGTTGAGTACCTCGTCGTTGGCGAGTACGCGGTGAGCCACCACGGCTTCCCACGCGCGACGGGTGACATCAATGTCTGGGTCCGGCCAACGTCGGAAAACGCGGGCCGCGTCGTGCACGCGCTCGTCGCGTTCGGGTTCGGCGTGCAGGCGCTCACGCCCGAGCTGTTCGTCGCGCCCGACTCGCTCGTGCGGATGGGGCTGCCGCCCAACAGGATCGAGGTGATGACGACGATTTCAGGCGTTTCCTTCGATGCGTGCTGGGCCGCGCGCGTCGACGACGTCTGGGATGGCGTCCCGGTGCACATCCTGTCGTTGCCCGACCTCAAGGCAAACAAGCGGGCGAGCGGCCGTGCGAAGGACCAGGCCGACCTCGACGAGCTGCCGTAGCGCCTACTGCCCGCCGTTCGCGCCGGACGTCACGGCGGGCACGCCGGGCTCGGACTGGCGGCTCGCGCCGTTGTCGCCCCAGAGCAGGAACACCAGGAACGCGATCGAGGCGATGGCCGCCGCGCCGTGCGCGACCACGACGAGGCCCGGCCACGTCTTGCCCGTGCTCTGGCGGTAGAACAGGAACAGGCCGCCGGTCGCGGTCGCGAGGAACGCCCAGAACGCGGGCCACGCGTCGAGCGCCGGCGCGTAGAGCAGGCCCGTGCCGAGCATGACGATGCCTGAGACCGTGAACAGGCCGTGGACGATGCCCATCGCCTTGCCGGACTCGGTGCCGCGGAAGTGGTTGATGGCCATCCCGATGCCGAAGACGGCTCCGAAGGCGAACGTGATGAGGGCGGCGATGTGCATGGCGGGTCGAAAGGGGAGAGGCCCGACGACGCCCGCCGGCCGGCGCGGGTCCGGGCGCGGCGTCGGATCGGGGAAGTCCCGACGGAGGGACCTGAGCCGCCGCCCGGCGCGTAGCCCGATGCCCTCCGCCGCCGCTGCCGATGTCTGCCACCCCGCCCGTGGGCCCGCCCGCCCCCGCCGTCGCGCTCGTCACCGGCGGGACGGGCTTCGTCGGCAGCCACCTCGTCGAGGCGCTGCTCGCGCGCGGCGTCTCGGAGGTGCGGTGCCTCGTCCGGTCGGACCCGAAGTGGCTCGCGGGCCTGCCCCGTTCAGGGACCGGCGCGGTCACGCACGTTCGCGGCGACCTGTTCTCGGGCGAGGCGCTGCGGGCGGCGCTCGGCGGCGTCGAGGCGGTCTACCACGTCGCCGGGCTGACGCGCGCGC
>JAYWIE010000089.1:0-4733 GCA_043789155.1 Rubricoccaceae bacterium
ACATCATGCCCTGGTCGCCCGCGCCCTGCTCGGTGTCCGTGCCCTCGCCCTCGTTGACGCCGGCCGCGATGTCCTGGCTCTGGTCGTGGATCGACGTCAGCACGCCGCAGGACTGCGCGTCGAACTGGAGCGCGGGGTCCGTGTAGCCGATCTCGGTGATCGTCTCGCGGACGACCTTCTGGACGTCGACGTAGGCCTTCGAGGTGACCTCGCCCGAGACGACGACGAGGCCCGTCGTGCAGAGGGTCTCGATGGCGCAGCGGCTCTGCGGGTCCTGCGTGAGGAACGCGTCGAGGAGCGCGTCCGAGATCTGGTCCGCGACCTTGTCGGGATGGCCTTCCGAGACGGACTCGGACGTGAACAGCAGCGCCATGCGGGCTTTGGAAAGAGAGAAGGGCCGAAGATAGAAGGCGGCCGGCGCACGCCCGTCCGGCCAGCACGTCTTCGGACAACCTGCACCGGGCGGGCTGTGGGACGGGCCTGGCCCGGACGCTGCGCCCCGGCCCGGACGCGCTGAGCCGGGCGCGCCGGGCGTCGCAGCGGAACGCCTCGGCGCGTTGCCCGTCTATCCCGGGTTCCGTAGTTTCCGCACCGCGCCGGCCGCCGGCCGTGCGCCCTCTCTCGCCCACCCGCTCGCGCCCGACCGGCGCTCTCTCATGGCCGACACTGAACAGCGAATCCGCGCCATCATCGTCGAAAAGCTCGGCGTCGACGAAGCCGACATCACCCGCGAGGCCTCGTTCACCAACGACCTCGGCGCGGACTCCCTCGACACCGTCGAGCTGATCATGGAGTTCGAGAAGGAGTTCGACCTCACCATCCCGGACGAGGACGCCGAGAAGATCGGCACCGTCGGCGACGCCGTCGACTACGTCGAGTCCAAGAAAACGGCCTAGCCGTCGCTGCGGCCTGCCCGCTCTGGCCCGACGGGCCCCGCCAGCCGGGGCTACCGTCGGGCTTCGACGTATGAAAAGGGTTGGAGGGTTACAGGGTCGAGAGGTTGAGAGGAAGCGGCACGATGCGCGTCCCACGGCCTTTCCCTTTTAACCCCTCCACCTCTCAACCTCTCAACCCGCCTTTCCATGCCGTTCACGGACCGCCGCGTCGTCGTCACCGGGCTCGGGGCGCTGACGCCCATCGGAGCCACCGTCCCGGCCTTCTGGGACGCCATGATGGCCGGCCGCAGCGGGGCCGCGCCGATCACCCACTTCGACCCGTCCGCCTTCGCGACGACCTTCGCCGCCGAGCTCAAGGGCTTCGACGCCGACGCCGTCGTCGGGCGCAAGGACGCGAAGCGGATGGACCCGTTCTGCCACTTCGCCATCGCCGCGAGCGACGAGGCCATCCGCGACGCCGGCATCGACGTCGCCGCGATGACCGAGGCCGAGCAGAACCTGACCGGCGTCGTCTTCGGCTCCGGCATCGGCGGCATGAAGCTCTTCCAGGACCAGGTCGTCGGCTACGCCAAGAGCGGCCCGCGCCACATCTCGCCGTTCTTCGTCCCGATGATGGTCATCGACCAGGCCCCGGGTCTCATCGCGACGCGCAACCAGTTCCGCGGACCCAACTACGCCACCGTCTCGGCCTGCGCGACGTCCAACAACGCCATCGGCGACGGCTTCCTGCTCATCCGCAACGGCCTCGCCGAGACGATGGTCGTCGGCGGGACGGACGCCTCGATCACCGAGATCGGGCTCGCCGGCTTCTCGAACATGAAGGCCCTCTCGACGCGCAACGACGACCCGGCTGCCGCCTCGCGCCCCTTCGACCTGCACCGCGACGGCTTCGTGATGGGCGAGGGCGCGGGCTCGCTCGTGCTCGAGGCGCTCGAGCACGCGCAGGCGCGCGGCGCGCGGATCTACGCCGAGGTCGTCGGGCTCGGCATCTCGGACGACGCCTACCACATCTCGGCCCCGCACCCCGAGGGCCTCGGCGCGCGCCTCGCGATGCAGATGGCGCTCCGCACGGCCGGCCTGAACCCGGAGGACGTGGACTACCTCAACATGCACGGCACGAGCACGCCGCTCGGCGACGTCGCCGAGACGAAGGCGATCAAGGCCGTCTTCGGCGAGCACGCCTACGCGATGAACCTGTCCTCCACCAAGAGCATGACGGGCCACCTGCTCGGGGCCGCGGGCGCGATCGAGGCCGTCGCGTCGATCCTCGCCATCACGCACGGCCTCGTCCCGCCGACGATCAACCTCGACACGCCGGACCCCGACTGCGACCTCAACTACACGCCGAACATGCCGCAGGAGCGCGACGTGACCGTGGCGCTCTCGAACGCGTTCGGCTTCGGCGGCCACAACACGTGCGTCGTGTTCCGGAAGTTCGAGGCGTGACAGGGAGGCACGCCGGCGCGCCGATGGGCGCGCGGCGTGTAAACATGCGACAACAGACCGGTTGACGCCGGCGGTTCCGTCCCGACCTTCGGGGCACACCGCCGCCGACCCGATGCGCCTCGTCACTGCTGCCGCCGTCCTCCTGCTCGCGGCCCCGCTCGCGAGCGCGCAGGCCCTCTGGACCGACGTCTCCGAGGCGGCCCTCCGCCCGGCCGCCGGCACCCGCGTCACCGTGCCGAGCGCGTACCGCGTCGTCCGGCTGGACGTGCCGCAGATGGCCGCGCGCCTCGCCGCCGCGCCCGACGAGGCGCGCCCCGGTGCCGGCGTCGCGAGCGGGACGACGCTCCCGGTGCCGCTGCCCGACGGGACCGTCGCGAGCGTCCGTGTGGCCGAGGCGTCGGTGATGGCCCCGGCGCTCCAGGCGGCGTACCCCGAGATCCGGACGTACCTCGCGCAGGGCGAGGGCAGCGTCTCGGGCCGGCTCAGCCTCACGCCGGCCGGCTTCCGCGGCATGCTGTTCACCCCGCAGGGCACCGTCTTCCTCGACGCCTACGCCCGCGGCGACGCCGAGCACCTCGTCGTCTACTACGGCCGCGACCTCGAGGTGGACCGCGCGCTGCGCGGGCGGACGGCCGACGAGGTCCTCAGCGGCGAGGCCGGCGAGACGGCCGCGCCCCGCGGCCCCGGTGCCGCGCGTGCCAACGGGGCCACGCTCAGGACGTACCGCCTCGCCGTCGCCGCGACGGGCGAGTACACCGCGTTCCACGGCGGGACCGTCGCAGGCGGCCTCGCGGCCATCGTCGCGACCGTCAACCGCGTCACGGGCGTCTACGAGCGCGAGCTGTCGGTCCGCTTCCAGCTCGTCGCCACCAACAACCTGATCGTCTACACGAACGCCACGACCGATCCGTACGCGAACACGTCGGGCGACCTGACGGCTAACAGGAACACCCTCAACTCCGTCATCGGGTCCGCCAACTTCGACGTCGGCCACCTCGTCGGGACCGGCGGCGGCGGCGTGGCCAGCCTCGGCGTGGTCTGCTCGGCGAGCAAGGCGCAGGGCCTCACGGGCTCGCCCGCGCCCGTCGGCGACGCCTTCGACATCGACTACGTCGCGCACGAGATGGGCCACCAGTTCGGCGGCAACCACACCTTCAACGGCAATACCTCGAACTGCGGCAGCGGCAACCGCAACGCCTCGACGGCCTACGAGCCCGGCTCGGGCTCGACGATCCAGGCCTACGCCGGCATCTGCGGCGCGGCCAACGACCTCCAGCTCAACAGCGACGCCTACTTCCACGCCGCCTCGCTCGACGAGATGACGGCCCACATCACGACCGGCTCGGGCGGCACGTGCGGCACCACGGCCGCGACCGGCAATACGATCCCGACCGTGACCGCGCCGGCCGCGGTCACGGTCCCGATCAGCACGCCGTTCGCGCTGACGGGCTCGGCCACGGACGACGCGCCGGGCGCGCTCACGTTCGCGTGGGAGGAGATGGACCTCGGCACGGCCGGCGCGCCGGGCACGGCCACGCCGCCGCTGTTCCGCTCGTTCTCGCCGGCGGCCAGCGGGACGCGCGTCTTCCCGCAGCTGACCCGCCTCGTCGCCGGGACGGCACCGGTCCTCGGCGAGCGCCTCCCGACCGACGCGCGGACGCTCAGCTTCCGCCTCACCGCCCGCGACAACCGCTCGGGCGGCGGGGCCATCAACGACGCCGCGACGACCGTCACCACGACCGCAGCCGCCGGCCCGTTCACCGTGAGCTTCGCCCCGACGACCGGCCTGTCCTTCGCCGGCACGGCGACCGTCACCTGGAACGTCGCCGGGACGACGGCCGCGCCCGTGAGCACGCCGACCGTCGACATCGTGCTCTCGACCGACAACGGCGCGACGTTCACCACCGTCCTCGCCGCGGCGACGCCCAACGACGGGAGCGAGCTGGTGTCGTTCCCCGTCTCGACGACGCAGGGCCGCATCCTGGTCCGCGCCGTCGGCAACGTGTTCTTCAACGTGAACCCGCAGCGCTTCACCGCGACGGCGGCGACGCAGACCGTCGCCGGGACGGTCGGGTGGCGGCTGCTCGCGCCGGCGGCGCAGGGCCTCACCGTGGCCGACCTCGCCGCGCTCAACCTCGTCCAGGGCGTCCCGGGCTACTACCCGACGGCCGGGGCCAACCTCTACACCGGCTACGACGGCGCGGCGTACACGCGCCCCGCCGGCGGCAGCGACGTCCTTGCGCCCGGCCGCGGCTTCTGGTGGCGCTTCTACAACATCGAGGGCACGCCCGGTGGGCCCAGCACGAGCCACGCGCTCCCGACGACGCTCGCGACGTCGCGGCCGGCGGTGACGACCGACACGCCGGTCGTGCTGACGGGCACGGGGACGAA
>JAYWIE010000090.1:0-4730 GCA_043789155.1 Rubricoccaceae bacterium
CCATCGGATGCCTCGGTCGGGCTCGAGGCGTCCGGCCGGGTGGGCGAGCCCTGGTGGGCTGACCGGCGGCGCCTCGACGGAAGTGGGTCGTGGGCCCTCCGGGAGCGAGGGCGACGTTGGCACCATACCAGGCTTTCGCCAGGCTTTTGCGTCAGCGCGAGTCGGCGAGCCGGGGTGCGGGGCCGCGCCGCGGCGACGGTCTCGCGGCGCGCGGCGGGGACAGCCGCCGTGAGCGTCATGAAGCCGTGCGGCAGGGACGCGGCGCGGAACAGCCTGACCGGGACGCCGGCGTCGCAGAGCGCGTGGGCGTACGCCTCGCCCTCGTCCCGGAGGACGTCGAAGCCGGCCGTGACCACGAGCGCCGGCGCGAGCCCGTCGAGGCGCGCGGCGAGGCCGGGCGAGAGGCGCGGGTCGGCCGCGTCCGCGCCGGCCGAGTAGAGCTCGAAGAAGGCGGCCCGGATGTCGTCGGGGAGCAGGTAGCCGTCGAAGAGGTGCCGCGAGGGGCGGTCGGTCGGGGTGTCGGTCGCGGGATAGATCAGGAGCTGGGCGGCCGGCGGCCGGTCGCCGCGCGCCATCTGCGCCACGACGGCCGCGAGCTGCCCGCCGGCGCTGTCGCCGCCGACGCAGACTGGCCCGGCGGTGACGTCTGCGGCGAGCCCGGCCGCCTGCGCCCAGCGGAAGGCCGCGAGCGCGTCGTCGGCCGCAGCCGGGAACGGGTGCTCGGGCGCGAGCCGGTAGTCGACGCTCAGGACCGCGTGCCCGGCCTGCCGGCAGAGCAGCCGGCACAGCGCGTCGTGGGTGTCGAGATCGCCCTCGACGTATCCGCCGCCGTGGAAGAACACGACGAGCGCTGCGGCCGCCCCGGCCGGGCGGTACAGCCGCGCCCGCAGCGGTCCGGCCGCGCCGTCGACCGTCAGATCTTCGACGCTCCCGACGCGCGTCCGGCCGGCGTCGAGCGCGAGCACGTCGCGGCGCAGACGGTGGCGCGCGGCGACGGGGTCGGCGCGGAAGGCGGCGGCGCTCATCGCGCCGGGCTCGAGCCGCAGCAGGAGCTGGACGTGCGGGTCCAGCCGCTGCCCGTCGGTCACGACCGGCGCGCCGGCGAGGCGCTGCGCCGCGGCCTCGGGCAGCAGGCCGAGCGCGCGGGCCGCAGCCCCGCTGAGGCGGCGCGAGACGCCGGGCGCGGAGGTGTCGGGGGGCATGGCAGGTGTGCCGTCGGCGCGGCGGATGTGGTAGTCCTGCGGCCTGAACGGCTCGACGCGGCGGCGGAACGCGCCGACCGAGCCCGGCCAGATCGCGGCGTTGCGGCCGGTCCGGTCCAGGTACCAGCTCTGGCAGCCGGACTCCCAGACGGAGCCGGCGTTCATCCGGTCGACCTCCGCCACAAACGCCGCCTGCGCCGCGGCCGTCGGCTCGACCGACGCCGCGCCGGTCGCGCGCAGGTGCGCGAGCGCGCCGGCGACGTGCTCGGCCTGCGCCTCGGCCGTCAGCACGACCGACGAGTGCCCGAGCCCGCTGCTCGGCCCCTGGCTGAGGAACAGGTTCGGGAAGCCGGCGACGGTCGTCGTGACGTGCGCGACCGGCGCGCCGCCCCAGACGTCCGCCAGCGTCCGCCCCTCGCGCCCGACGATGCGGGCCGCGATGGGGAGCTCGTGGACGGTGAAGCCGGTCGCGAACACGACGACGTCGGCCGCGTGCTCGACGCCCTCGGCGTCTACCACGCCGGTCTCGGTCAGGCGCGCGGCGGCCCCGGTGAGCGTCACGTTCGGGCGCGTGAGGGCGGGGTAGTAATCGTCCGAGAGCAGGATCCGCTTGCAGCCGACGCGGAAGTCGGCCGTGAGGCGCGCGCGCAGGGCGGGGTCCGCGACCTGGCTCCGCATGAACGCGCGCGAGAGCACGGCGGCGGCGCGGCCCGTACGCTCGGAGCGGAGCGCATGCCCGAGCGCCTCGTGGCGGCCGTAGAGAAGGGGCCGCGCTACGCGCGCGAGCAGGCTGCCCGCGCGGAGCGCGCGGTCGCGGCGCGGGATGACGTAGGCGGGCGTCCGCTGGAAGAGCGTGAGGCGGGCCGCGCGCGGCGCGATCTCGGGCACGACCTGGACGGCCGACGCGCCCGTGCCGACGACGGCGACGCGGAGCCCGGCGAGGTCCGGCGCGCCGGCCCACCGCGACGTGTGGACGAGCGCGCCGCGGAACGCGTCGATCCCGGGCAGGGCGGGAAAGCGCGGCTCGGCGAGCGCGCCCGAGGCCGAGACGAGCACGCGGGCTGCCACGTCGCCGGTCGTCGTCTCGAGCCGCCACAGCGCGGCGTCATCGTCCCACGCGGCTCGCAGGACGTCCGTGCCGAAGCGGACGCGCTCGCGCAGGCTGCGGCCGTCCGGCCCGCGGCGGTCCGCGACGCGCTCGAGGTAGGCGCGGATCTCGGGCTGCCGCGCGAAGCGGCGCGTCCAGCCGGCGTGGGGCACGGCGGCGAGCCCGTAGAGGCGGCTCTCGACGTCGCAGGCGGCACCGGGGTAGGTGTTGTCGCGCCAGACCCCGCCGACGGCGTCCGCGCGCTCGAGCAGGAGCACGTCGTGGCCGTCGGCGAGCAGGCGCAGGGCCGTGGCGAGGCCGCCGAAGCCGGTCCCGACGATGGCGACGTCCGAGTGGAGCGGGACGGTTTCCATGTGCGCGTATGGCTTCGGGATGGGTCGCACCGGTGCGTACGCCCGGTGTTCCGGACGCGCGGCGCTGCGCGGCTGCGCCGGTCAGGAGCCCGTCAGAGCGACCTGCGCGACGGTCGCCTCGGCGAGCACCCGGACCTGCTCGCGGTCGGCGGAGAGAGGCCGCAGCGGGCCGTCGGTTCGCTGAAGCTGCTGTCCGAGATGCGCCGGGTCGGATGGTCACAGACGAGTCGATGCCGTCGCGGACCGCACTGAGACACGGGCCGTCAGGGTGAGGATGAGAGCCGCCTTTGCTGGCAGGCCCCATCCTCGGCCACGAGGCGCGTGTAGACGTCTTGCTCCCGCTGGTAATTCTCTGCCCACGGGCTGAGATGCTCGAAGCCGCCCCGCGCGCGCCTGTCGACGGCATCGAGACGGACGTGTCCCTCAACGATCTTGTCTAGGAAAACATCGTAGCCGTAGCGGTCGTAGATCTCCACCTTATGGGAGACTTGAGGGATGGAGCGAAGCCAGTGTTCAATGTGCCCACGGTGGTTAGCGAACTCGGCTGGCGGTGCGGTCTCTGCGTGCAGAAAGAGCGCTGCAGGGTCCATCGGTTGCCGCGGTACAATCCGTAGACGAACGCCTGCGGAGGTCAACTCAGAGAACTCGCGCTCCACTTGCCGGGTGAGGCTCGCCGTCAACCCGTCCTGTTCCCCTGAATACTTCCATTCGAGAAAGCGCATATCCCTCTCGGGATAGGTACCGGATGCGACGTGTTCCCGAGTCTCTACGAGCACGTCCTCCGGCAGGATCTCTGCCGCATCGGCGCGGCTGCGGTAAACGCTGAGGATTGAGGCTGTTTCCTCTGTACCGAGGACCGACACGATCTCGCGAAATCGCTTAGCGGGATCGGATGAGAGCAGAGGCAGATTCATCTCGACAGGGGGTTAGGTGAGCTTGATGGTAATGCCGAGGCCCCTGAGACGACGCTGTCGCCGTACTCGCCGCGATAGGGCGAGCACAGCAACACCCTCGGACGTCCCCAGCACGTCCCCCCGTGGCAGACGCCTCCTCCATCGCCGTCGAGAATGTTGAGGCCCCGCCCCAGTTGGCGCCCGCGTCAGTCCTCTCGGGCATCGTCGCGACCGAGCCCCGGTGGTGCCGCGGCCACACCCTCGTTAAGTCGTTCCTCCCGCTGGCATCGACGGCATCACGGAGGAAAGTGCCGACTTGTACGGCCGCATGGAGTGCGAGTGCAAGATTTCGGCCTGCCTCTTCCAGCTTCCGCCGCCGTGTCCTCGGGCGCGCGATGGAAATCGAGTCCGGCGTACCCGGCGACGCCCTCTCTGAGGAGATTGTGCACTATACCTGGCAGGTCATCCGCGGCGAGCTTTGAGGCACCTCGAGCAAGCGGCCGAGGCGGAGCCGTGAGACGCGACGAGAGCCGCCCCGCACGACGCGGGACGGCTCTCGACTGGCCGGCGAGACGGCTCACATCTGCACCGCCGTCGGGTCCGCCGCCGCGCTCTGGGTGCCGAGGAAGTCCAGCAGGAGGCCGTTGAACGCCTCGGCGTGCGTGAGGTAGAGGCCGTGCGGCGCGCCCGAGATCACCTCGTAGCGGGCCGCCGGGATCATCTCGGCCGCGCGCGCGCCCGAGGCCTCGATCGGCACCGTCTGGTCGGCATCGCCGTGGACGATCAGCGTCGGGACCGTGAACGCGGCCATGTCGGGCCGGAAGTCGGTGCCGGCGAAGGCCTTCGCGCACTCGACCGTCGCGAGCGGCTGCGCCATGACGCCGATGGCGAAGGCGTAGTCGAGCTGGCCCTGGCTCACGGGGTGCGAGAGCAGGCCGTCGTTGAAGAACTGCTTGTTGAAGGCCTGGAGGAAGGCCGGCCGGTCGGCCGTCATGTCCTTCATCATGCCCGCGAAGACGGACTGCGGGACGCCGTCGGGGTTGTCCTGCGCCTGCTGGAGGTACGGCGTGACCGACGAGACGAGGGCCACCTTCGCCACGCGGTCCGCGCCGTAGCGCGAGAGGTAGCGCGCGACCTCGCCGCCGCCCATCGAGAAGCCGACGAGGACCGCGTC
>JAYWIE010000091.1:0-4690 GCA_043789155.1 Rubricoccaceae bacterium
GCTCGGCGAGGGCGGCGGCGACGAACACGGCCCCGTCGCCGGCCTCCCACGCGGCCTTGAGCGCCGAGTAGGTCGGCCACGAGTACGAGGCGTCGAAGCCGGCGCGGCCGACCCACGGGTCGTCGGCCTCGGCGAGGAGCAGGATGCCGGGCCGGAGCGCGCGCAGGCGCGCGAGCGCCTGCGTCCAGAACGCCTCGGGCACCATCCCGGCGACGTCGCACCGGAAGCCGTCGACGTCGGCCTCGCGGAGCCAGAACGCCATCGCGTCGGTCATCGCCGCGCGGAGCTCGGGGCGGTCGTAGTCGAGGTCGGCCGTGTCGACCCAGTCCGTGCCGGCCGGCGGGACGGGCCGCGCGCCGCCGGGCCCGGCCGTGTACCACGCCGGGTGCGCCGCGACCCACGGGTGGTCCGGCGCGGTGTGGTTGGCGACCCAGTCGAGGATGACGCGCAGGCCGCGGGCGTGGGCCGCCCGCACGAACGCGCGCAGGTCGTCCATCGTCCCGAGCCGCGGGTCGACGGCGGTGTAGTCGCGGATGGCGTAGGGCGAGCCGAGGCGGCCCTTGCGGTTGGCCTCGCCGTTGGGCTGGATGGGCATGAGCCAGACGACGTCCGCGCCGAGCGCCGCGACAGAGTCCAGCCGGGCCGTCGCGGCGCGGAGCGTGCCCTCGGGCGTGAGGCTGCGGACGAAGACCTCGTAGATGACCGGCGGCGTCGCCGCGGGCGACGCGAGGGCGGGCGACGCGACGGCGGGGGGCACGACGGCGGGCGAGCGCGGCGTGCAGCCTGCCAGGACGAGGGCGAGCACGACGGACAGACGGGTCATGGCGGAGCCAGCGGTTTCCCGAAGGTAGAGAGGGCCGGCTCGGGGATTCCCCGACGCGGCCGCCGGACCGCCGCCGCCGCCCCTGGCGTACGCCCGTGCCCTGCCCCGGCCCCCATGCGCCTGCGCCACCTCGGCTACGCCTGCCTCAACACGACGCTCGGCACCAAGAGCCGGACCGTCCGCCTCGCCAACCTCCGCACCGAGGCCGTCATCCCGGTCGTCGCCCGCAACCTCGACGACGTCCTCGCGAGCCTGCGCTGGAACGTCGCCCACGGCATCCGCTTCTTCCGCATCTCGTCGGACCTCATCCCGTTCGGGCCGCTCCCCGCCTTCCCCTTCGACTGGGCCGAGGCCTTCGACTGGAAGTTCCGCGAGATCCGCGCGCTCGTGAAGGCTGAGGACTTGCGCGTGACGAGCCACCCCGGCCAGTACACCGTCCTCAACAGCCCGCGCGAGACCGTCGTCCAGAACTCGGTCGACGAGCTCGAGCACCAGGCGCGCGTGCTCGCGCTGATGGACCCCCGCGGCACGATGACGCTCCACGTCGGCGGGGCCTATGGCGACAAGCCCGCCGCGCTCGACGCCTTCGCGCAGAACGTCGGCCGCCTCTCGGACGCCGCCCGCAGCCGCCTCATCCTCGAGAACGACGACACGACGTTCACGCTCGCCGAGGTCGTCGGGCTCGCCGAGCGGACCGGCCTCGCCGTCGTCGTGGACCTCTTCCACCACCTGCTGAATCCGTCGGGCGAGACGTGGGACGCGGGCCTCGTGCCCCTGCTCGACCGCGCCGTCGCGACGTGGGGCGGACGCCCGCCCAAGATGCACCTCTCGTCGCACCGGCCCGGCACGCGGACGGGCCACGCGGACTTTCTCGACATGGACGACGTCCAGGCGCTCGTGGACGTCATGGCGCAGGTCGGCAAGGCAGATGCCCCCTACGACGTCATGCTCGAGGCCAAGCGCAAGGAGCTCGCCGTGCTCGAGGTCCGGCGCTTTCTCGACACCGGCGCGCGCCCGGCGCGCGCGGTCCCGATGGAGAGCGTCGAGGACAACCCGTAACTCTGCCGGGGCGGTTTCCGAAGACTGCGCACGGACGCCCGCCCGGGCCCCGTTCGGCCTCGATCCGCCCCGCCCGCGGCGTTACCGTCGGGGTTCTCGTCCTCCCGCCTCCGATGCTCCGACTCGCGTCTGCTCTCGCCGCGCTCCTGCTCGCGGCCACGCCGGCCCTCGCCCAGACCGCGACCGTCAGCGGGTTCGTCCGCGACGCCGAGACCGGCGAGACGCTCGTCCAGGCCACCGTCCGCGTCGACGGCACGGAGCGCGGCGTGGCGACAAACACGCAGGGCTTCTACTCGCTCGCCGGGCTGCCCGCCGGGGACGTCGCGCTGCGCGTGAGCTACGTCGGCTACGCCGCGCAGACGCTCCGCCTGACGCTCGCCGCCGGCGAGACGCGCCAGGTCGACGCCGCGCTCGCGCCCGAGTCGTTCGGCGAGGCCGTCGTGACGGCCCAGCAGTCGCTCGCCGACGAGCGCCCGCCGGGCGTCGCTGACGTCCCGATCCGCCTCGTCCAGTCGCTGCCGACGGTCTTCGAGGCCGACCTCTTCCGCTCGATCCAGCTCCTGCCCGGCGTCAAGGCCGCCAACGACTTCTCGTCCGCGCTCTACATCCGCGGCGGCTCGCCGGACCAGACGCTGATCCTGCTCGACGGCACGACGGTCTACAACCCGACCCACTTCTTCGGCTTCTTCTCGACCTTCAACACCGACGCCATCAAGGATGTCCGGCTGTACAAGGGCGCGTACCCGTCCGAGTACGGCGGCCGCCTCGGCTCGGTCCTCGACATCTCGAGCCGCGACGGCAACCGCAACCGGACGGCCGGCAGCGCCACGCTCGGCGTGCTCGCGAGCCGCGTCGGCGTCGAGGGGCCGCTGCCCGGCACGGGCGGGCGCGGGTCGTACATGCTCGCCGCGCGCCGCTCCACGCTCGAGCCGCTGCTCGCCTTTCTGCGCACGACGCCCGACAGCACGTCCATCCCCGACGGCTTCTACTTCTACGACGTCAACGCGCGCGTCGGCGTGGACCTGACGCCGCGCGACCGGCTCTCAGCCGCCGTCTACGCCGGCCGCGACCGCGTCCGGATCGGCTTCTCCGAGGACAGCGCCTTCGACCTCGACTACGGCAACCGGACGGCCTCGCTCGCCTACACCCGCGTCTTCTCGGGCACCGTCTTCACGACCGCCCGCGCCACCGCGAGCCGCTACTTCAGCTACCCCACGGGCACCATCGCCGAGACGACCTTCCGGCGGCCCAACACCATCACGGACTACTCGGGCCGCCTCGACGCCGAGTGGAGCCCCTCGGCCGCGGCCACATTCCGCGCCGGCGTCTGGGGCGGCACGCTGCGCCTCGGCCTGCGCTCCGAGTTCAACGGGGCCGTCGCGACGGACTACCAGAACCCGTCGGCGTACGGCTCGGGCTACCTCCAGACGCGGATCAGCCCCGGCGCGGGCGTCCGCGTCACGGCCGGCGTGCGCGCCGAGACCTTCCGCAGCGTTACGGACGATCTCCGGACCGACGCGCCGGGCGTCCCGGCGGCGTACACGCGCGTCGCGCCGCAGCTCCAGGTCGAGCGCGCCTTCGGCGACCGGCTCGTGCTCCAGGCGGCCGCCGGGCGCTACTACCAGTTCCTGTCGCTGATCTCGAACGAGGCCTTCTCGGCCTTCGACACGTGGGTCACGACCGGCGTCGGCGTGCCGCCGCAGTCCGGCGACCAGCTCGTCGTCGGGGCCAAGACGCGCCTCGGCGCGGGCTACCGCCTCGACGTCGAGCTCTACGGCCGGACGATGCGCGGCCTCTTCGACATCCGGCCCGAGGTCCAGGACGTCTCGGGCCTGGCCTACCGGGACCTCTTCCGCTTCGGGCGCGGCTACGCGGCCGGGGCCGAGTTCCTGCTCGAGAAGGGCACGGGCCGCCTCACGGGCCTGCTGAGCTACACGCTCGGCACGACGCGCCGGCGCTACCCCGCCGAGCCCGCCTTCTCGGCCTTCTTCCCGCCCAAGTACGACCGCCTCCACGACTTTACCGCCGTCGCGAGCTACGACGTCGGCCGCGGGTGGAAGCTCACGACGGCCGGCACGTTCGCCACCGGCCAGGCCTACACGGCCCCGACGGACCGATACGTCGTCAGCGGGCTGCCCATCGGCTCGCCCGACGCCGACGGCCTCTTCGCGCCGAGCCTCAACAACGCCCGCCTGCCGCCCTACCACCGCGTCGACGTCGGGGTCCAGCGCAGCGGCCGCACGCTCTTCCTGCGCGACACCGAGCTCCAGCTCCAGGTCGTCAACCTCTACAGCCGCCGCAACGTGTGGTTCGTGCAGTACGACTTCGACCAGAACCCGGTGGACCAGACGCGGGTGACGCAGCTGCCGCGCCTGCCCAACGTCTCCTTCACCGTCCGCTTCTAACCGCGTGCAGCCCCCACCCAGGACGTCCCCGCTCCACCGGGACCGGGTGAGGGGCCGCTCGCGCGCCACCATTCGATTCCGATGATGCGCCCCATCGCTTGCCTCGCGTTCCTCGCCGCCGTCGCCACCGGGTGCGACTCGGGCCAGCCCGTCTCGCCCGGCCCGCAGGTCGTCGTGGCCGGCTTCCTCGAGTCCGGCGCGCCCCTCACGGACGTCCGCGTGACGCGGACGGTGCCGCTCGGGGCCGTCTACGACTCGACCGCCATCGTCCGCGACGCGCAGGTCCGCGTCGAGCGCCTCGCGCCCGGCACCGGCGCGGCTGGCAGCGGGGCCGTCGAGGCGTCGGTGCCCTACGCCTTCGACGCGCGGACCGGGGCCTACCGCCCCGTCGCCCCGGCGGGCA
>JAYWIE010000092.1:0-4668 GCA_043789155.1 Rubricoccaceae bacterium
CCGGGGCTCCGGACGCCGCCCCGGAGCCGGAGACGGCCCTCTTCCCGAACGTCCGCCCGCCGGATCGCCGCGGGCTCAACGTGTTCGAGCCGGCCAAGAGCGACGCGGACCGCCTGGGCGAGGGCGACCCGCGCCTGCGCCTCGGCGCCGCCTTCACCCAGCCCTTCCAGGACCTCCACCACTCCAACACGGCCCTCGCCCGGATGACGCCCAACACGGCGACGCCGGCCCCCGGCGACTCGCTCGACCTCAACGGGCTGATGGACATCGGGGCCGGGTTCAACACGGCCTCGGCGAACCTCACCTTCGACGCCCTCCTCGCCGACGGCGTCCACGTCAACGTCGTCACGTACCTCTCGTCGCGCCACCACAACGAGGCCTGGGTGAAGGGCGGCTACATCCAGGTCGACGCCGCGCGCTTTCTCGGCAGCCCGCTCGTCGACGAGGCCTTCCGCTACCTCACGCTGCGCGTGGGCCACTACGAGGTGAACTACGGCGACGCCCACTTCCGGCGGACCGACAACGGCAACGCGCTCCACAACCCGTTCGTCGGCAACTACATCCTGGACGCCTTCACGACCGAGATCGGCGGCGACGTGATGGTCCGCCACGCGGGCGTGCTGGCGATGGCCGGCGTGACCGGCGGCGAGATCAAGGGCGACGTGACGGCCCCGGACGGCCGCTCGCTCGCGTTCATCGGCAAGGTCGGGGTCGACCGGCAGCTCACGCCGGACCTGCGGGTCCGCCTCACGGGCTCGGGCTACCACAACGGCAACGCCGCGTCGAGCACGCTCTACGGCGGCGACCGCGCCGGCTCGCGCTACTTCTTCGTCCTCGAGAACACGCAGGCGACCACGACGGCGCAGGCCTTCTCGGGCGTCGTCAACCCCGGCTTCCGCGAGAGCGTGACGGCGCTCCAGCTCAACCCGTTCGTGAAATACCGCGGGCTCGAGCTCTTCGGCGTCCTCGAGCGGGCGAGCGGGCGGACGCTGAACGAGGGCGAGGGCATCGGCCGCGCGTGGACGCAGGTCGCCGCGGACGCCGTGTACCGCTTTCTCCCGCAGGAGCAGGCGTTCGTCGGCGCGCGCTACAACGTCGTCTCGGGGCCCCTCGCGGGGCCGGCCGTGGCCGGGCAGGTCGCCACGGCCGGGCCGGACGTCTCGGTCCGCCGGTTCGAGCTCGGCGGCGGCTGGTTCCCGACGCGCAATATCCTGCTCAAGGGCGAGTACGTCCGCCAGGACTACACCGACTTCCCGGGGCTCGACATCCGCAGCGGCGGCGAGTTCCACGGGGTCATGGTCGAGGGCGTCGTCTCGTTCTAGGCGCTCGCACGCCGGCTGCTGCGGCCCGAGGCCCCGCTCCCCACTGGGGCGCTGGTAGGGGTAGGTATCGCGCTGACGCCACCACATGCCGTCATTCCCGCGCACGCGGGAATCCAGAGTCGTGAGACGACGCACCGGATGTGCTCGGACGGCCGTCGCAGAATCCGACCTGGACGTCACCTCGGCGGTGAGCGCGCCGAGCACGTCGGACCGCGCTCGGCGTGACTCTGGATGGGATGCGCCGACCTTCGGTACCCGGTCGGGGCCGGGAATGACGGCATTGGAGAGGAGTGCGATGGGTAGAGCGGTCCGCGAAATGCCTACCCGTGCCAGCGCGGAGGCGGGGATCGATCGGCATACCGAGCACTTCGCCGAGTCGAAGGTGAATTCCCGCCTCCCGGGAATGGCGTCGAGTGTGGGTGTGGAGTCGGTACCCACCCCTACCAGCACTGGGGCGGGGCCTCGTCGGTTTGCGCCCGCGCCGGCAGACTGGCGGCCGCGTGGGGGGCGGCCCTACACGGCCGCCGGGGACCGCACCGCACCGGGCGGCGGCCGGGGCTTACGCGGGCGCTCGCCGTCCGCTCTCACCCGCGCGGCACCCGCCGGGAGACCTTGCCGTCGTCCGTCTCCCGCTCTCCTCCTGGACCCATGACCACGCGCCTCACGCCCCCCCTCGCCCTCGCCTTCGTCCTCTCGCTCGCGGGCTGGATGTCCGCCGACGTCCCGCTCTCGTTGGCGACCGGCGGGACGGTCACGATCGAGGGCAGCTCGAACGTCCACGGCTGGACGTGCGCCGCGGCGCAGGTCGCCGGCACCGGCGACGGCACCCCGGCCGCCGCCGGGCTCACGGCCCTGACGGCCCTCACGGTGACGGTCCCCGTGGCCCAGATCGAGTGCGGCAACGGGACCATGAACGGCAAGCTCCGCACCGCGCTCCTGGCGACGACGGCCCCGACGGTCCGGTTCGTGCTCACCAGCGCCACCGTGAGCGCCCGCTCCGCGGTGACGGCCAGCGGCCGGCTGACGATCGCCGGGCAGACGCGCCCGGTCCAGATCACGGCCCAGGGCCAGCCGGTGAGCGGCAACCGGTACCGCTTCACCGGGAGCGTCCCGCTGCTGATGAGCCAGTATGGCATCCGCCCGCCGACGGCCATGATGGGGACGATGCGCACCCGCGACGCGGTCACGGTCCGCTTCGACGTCACGCTCGCCCGATGAGCGGCCCCGTCCGGCCGGGCTGGCCCGCGGCGCTCCGCCGCGCGGCGCTCCGCCCCGCGGCGCTCCGCCCCCGGCTCGCCGTTCTGGCCCTCGCCCTGCTCGGGGCCGGAGGCACCGCCCGGACCGAGGGCCCCGCCCCGCCCGACGCGTACACCCTCGACGCGGGGAGCCGCTTCCAGATCGACGGCACGTCGACGCTGGGCCGGTACTCCTGCGCGGCCAGCGCCGTCACCGGCTCGGCCGACGTGCCGGTGGCCGGGCCGATGGAGGCCGAGGTGACCGTCGGGGTCCGCTCGTTCGACTGCGGCCAGGCCCGGATGAACCGCGACTTCCGCCGGGCGCTCCAGGCCGAGGGCCACCCCGAGATCCGCTTCGACCTCGACACCGCCGCGGCGCTCGCCGCGGAGGCCCGCCCCGGCGCGTGGGTGCCCGTCCGCGCCACGGGCCGGCTCCGGCTCGCCGGGGTCGAGCGGGCCGTCACGGTCACGGCCGAGGGCCAGCGGCTCGGGCGGGGCCACGTCCGCCTCCGCGGACAGCACGCGATGCGGATGACCGACTTCCGCGTCGAGCCCCCGTCGGGGATGCTCGGGATGGTCCGGGCGCGCGACCCGGTCGTCGTCCGGTTCGACCTCACCGCCTCCGCGCACTGACGCCATGCTCACGCTCCGCTCGATCCTGGTCCCCACGGACCACTCCCCCTGCGCCGACCGAGCCACCGGGCCCGCAGCCAGGCTGGCCGCCCGCTACGGGGCGACGCTCCGGAGGGTCCACGTCGCCGAGGTCAGGCACGTCCTCACGGACGCCGCCGCGGACACGGCCGCGGGCGACGCCGGGCTCGCCCCGGCGCGCGACCTGGCAGACGGTCCGGCCCTCGTCGAGGAGATCCCCGCGTCGCACGCGTCGCCGGCGCTCGACATCCTCGCCTGCGCCCGCGCGCACGACGCGGACCTCATCGTGATGGGGACGCACGGGCGGCTCGGCTTCGGCCACTTTCTGCTGGGGAGCGTCACCGAGCGGGTCGTCCGGCTCGCCGACCGGCCGGTCCTCACGGTCCCCTGCGGCGACGTCCCGGAGGGCGCGCCCGTCCTCGCCCCGGTCGACTTCTCGGTCGGCTCGCGCGACGCGCTCCGCCTCGCCCGCGCCCTCGCCGCCGACGAGGGCGTCGCGCTGCACGTGCTCCACGTCGTCGACTGGCCGGCCTCGCCGCCGCCGTACCTCGTCGGCCTCGGGCTGCCGGCGCTGCCCGACCTGCTCGAGCGCGCCCGGGCGGAGCTCGACGCGTTCGTCGCCGACACGGTCGGCGACGCCGCCGGTGCCGTGACGGCCGTCCGCACCCGCGCCGGCGGCTTGGCGGCCTACACCATCGCCGAGCACGCGCGCGAGGTCGCAGCCGGCCTCGTCGTGCTCTCGACGCACGGGCGGACCGGGCTCGCGCGGCTCGTGATGGGGAGCGTGGCCGAGCACGTCGTGCGGATGGCCCCGTGCCCCGTGCTCACGGTCCGCCCCGGGCCGCGCGGGCTCCTTCTGGCCTCGCCTGAGGCTGCCGTGGCCGGCGCGGCTGCCGAGCAGGACGAGACCGTCGCGTGAGCACGCCGGCCCCGGCCCGCCGCGCGCTCCCCCTCCCGTCCTCCCGGACTCCCGCTCCATGAAACGCTCCACGGTGATCTCCCTCGTGGCCGCCGCCGCCGTCGGTGGCGTCCTGACCGCCCTCGCTGCGGGGGCGCGCCGGTGGGACCGCGAGACGGCCCGCGCCGTTGCCCGCCTCGACGGCAGCCGCGCCCCGGACGCCGGACCGGCCGCGTTCACGCTCGACCAGCTCGACGGGCTGCCCGCGCCCGTCGCCCGCTATCTCCGGTTTGCCCTCACGCCCGGGCAGCCGCTCGTCCGCCGCGCCGTCGTCCGGTTCGCGGGCGAGTTCGCGATGACGCCGGGCGCGTGGGCCCCGTTCACGTCCGTCCAGCAGTTCCACGTCGGCCCGCCAGGGTTCGTGTGGGACGCCCGGATCCACATGGCCCCCGGGCCGGCCGTACGCGTCCGCGACAGCTACGCCGCGGGCGTCGGCGCGGTGATGGCTGCCTACGCCGGGCTCGTGCCCGTCGCGGACGAGGGCGGGACGCCGGCGATGGCT
>JAYWIE010000093.1:0-4663 GCA_043789155.1 Rubricoccaceae bacterium
CGTCGTCCGCCGCGCCGACGGGACGTTCGCGGTCGCGGGCACGGCGACCGTGGACGAGGTCGAGGACGCGACGGGCGTCGCCCTCCCCCCTGCCGGCGGCGACTACCGCACGGCTGCCGGCTGGCTCGTCGCCCGGCTCGGGCGCGTCCCGGCCGTCGGCGACAGCGCCGAGACGGGCGCGCTGCACGTCGAGGTCGTGCAGATGGACGGCCCGCGCGTCGAGGCGCTGAGCGTCGCCGTGCGGGCGTCGACGCACCGCGTCGCGGGCTGAGGGAGCGGAAAATGCGGTTTGAGGTTTGGGGTTTTAGGTTGGAACTAATGGTACATCTCGTTTCAAACCCCGTCATCCGTCATCCCGCGTGCCCTCAGCGGCGAGGGCGTCCTGGACGTGGCGCGGCATCGGCTCGTGGTGGCTCGGGCGGGCGCGGTGCAACCCTCTCCCCTGCGTCATCGAGCGCAGGCTGGTCGCGTAGCGGTACAGCTCGGCCTCCGGGACGTGCGCCCGGATCGTCTGGAGCCCGCCCTCGGCCTCCATGCCCTGGATGCGCGCGCGGCGCGTGCTGAGGTCCCCGAGGACGTCGCCCATCTGCGCCTCCGGGACGGTCACGCTGAGCGCCACGACGGGCTCGAGCACGGCGGGCTGCGCCTGCCGGAAGGCCTCGCGGAAGGCCATCCGGGCTGCCGTCCGGAAGGCGTTGTCGTTGGAGTCCACGGCGTGCATCGCGCCGTCGGCGACGACGACGCGGACGTCGCCGACGGGGTAGCCCGCCACGGGCCCGTGCTGGAGCGACTCGGCGACGCCCTTCTGGATCGCGCCGAAGAAGCGCTGCATGTCGATGGTGCCGCCGACGATGGCGTCGACGAAGTGGACGCGGCTGCCCCACGGCGTCACGAGCGTGTGCTCGTGGCGCATCCGGAGGTCGCCGTGGGGCACGTACGTCTCCGTGAGCGGCTCGACGTGCAGCGTGAGGTCGGCGAACTGGCCCGCGCCGCCGGTCTGCTTCTTGTGGCGGTAGCTCGCGGCGGCGCGGCCCTGGACGGTCTCGCGGTAGCCGACGCGCGGCGCGCTGAAGGCGACGTCCACGCCCGAGCGGTGCTTGAGGCGCGTGCGCGCGATGTCGAGGTGCTGCTCGCCCTGCCCGGCGAGCGTGATCTGGCCGAGGTGCGCGTCGTGCTCGACGTGCAGCCCGGGGTCCTCGCGGACGAGCCGGGCCAGGCCCGTCGCCATCTTGTCCTCCTCGCCCGTGCGCTCGGCCCGCACGGCGACCGTCATGCGCGGCTCGGGGTAGGCGACGGGCGTCACGACGGCGTCCGAGCCCTTGCGCCGCAGCGTGTCGCCGGCGTGGGTGTGCTTGAGCTTCACCGTGACCCCGATGTCGCCCGCGACGAGCCGCTCGACCGGGTCGCGGGCCGCGCCGTTGACGGCGTAGAGCGGGCCGACGCGCTCGGCCGCGCCGTCGCGCGCGTTCTCAAGGTCCAGGCCCGCCTCGAGCGCCCCGCCGACGACCCGGACGAACGAGAACTCGCCGACGTGCTCCTCGGCCATCGTGCGGAAGACGAAGGCGACCGGCGCGCCCGCGGCGTCCGCAGCGGCGGTGCCGGCGTCGAGGGGCTGCGGCGCGCTCGCGGCCGGGCTCGGGCAGACGTTGTCGATAAAGCCCATGAGCCGGCTCACGCCGACGTTCTCCGTCGCGACGGTCAGGAAGACGGGGAAGAGCTGGTGCCGGAGCATCGCCCCGCGCAGGCCGGCCCGCATCTCGTCCTCGGACAGCGTGCCCCGGTCGAAGAAGCGCTCCATGAGGCCCTCGTCGTTCTCGGCGATGCTCTCGACGAGCTCCTGGTGCAGCACGAGCGCGCGGCCCGCGAACTCGGGCGCGATGTCCTCGACCGTCTGCGCGCCGTCGGGCGCGAAGCGGATCTGCTTCATCAGCAGCACGTCGACGATGATGCGCGTGCCCGCGCCGCCGGGCAGCTGCACCGGCGTCGCGGCGGCCCCGTAGCGGCTCCGGATGCGCGCGAGGGCGGCCTCGAAGTCCGACGCGGCCGTGTCGAGCTTGTTCAGCACGAACATCGCCGGCGTGCGCGAGGCCTCGGTGTAGGACCACGCGAGCTCGGTCCCGACCTGGACGCCCTCGGCCGCGTCGACGACGAAGATGGCCGTGTCGGCGACGGTGAGCGCGGTGATCGTCTCGCCCGTGAAGTCCAGTGTGCCGGGCGTGTCGAGGACGTTGATCTTGTGGCCGGCCCACTCGGCGTGGAGCAGGCTCGTGAAGACCGAGCCGCCGCGCTCCTTCTCGGACGCGTGGTAGTCGCTGGCCGTCGTGCCGTCGGCGACGGTCCCCATGCGGGCGACGCCGTGCGCCGAGAAGAGCATGGCCTCGGCGAGTGTCGTCTTGCCCGCGCCCTGGTGCCCGACGAGGGCGACGTTGCGGATGTGGTCGGCGTCGTAGACGAGCATCGGGGCGGCAGCAGGTGAGGCCGTGCAAGATGCCGGTGTATGAAGGGTTTGTCAAGGATGTGGAGGGAGGGAAGAGGAAGGAGGAAATTGCAGGGCTCACCTCCTTCCTCCTCCCTCCTTCCTGCATTTTCCCGCTCCCCGCTCCCCGCTCCCCGCTCCCCGCTCCCCGCTCCCGTGATCGTCCTCGGCATCGAAACGGCGACCGACGTCTGCGCCGTCGGCGTGGCGCGCGGCGAGGCCGTGCTGGCCGCGGCGTCCGTGCACGTGCCGCGCTCGCACGCGACGCGCCTCGCCCGTCTCGTCGCGGAAGCCCTGGCGCACGCCCGCCTCACGCCGGCCGAGATCGACGTCGTCGCCGTCTCGGCCGGGCCGGGCTCGTACACCGGCCTCCGCATCGGCGCGAGCCTCGCGCGCGGGCTGTGCCTCGCGACGGGCGCACGCCTCGTCGGCGTCCCGACGATGGCCGCGCTCGCGGCCGAGGCCGCGGACCGCGTCGCAGGCGGCGAGGCGCTCGTCGTGGCGCTGCCGTCGCGCCGCGGCGAGCTCTATCTCGGTGTCGCCGGGGCAGGCGCGCCCGAGGCCGTCGCGCTCGCCGACGCCCGTGCGTGGCTGGACGGCCGCATGCCGGCCGGCGTGCCGCTCGCGTGCGCCGGGCCCGCGGCCGAGGCCCTCCGCGACGCACTCGCGCCGCGCGCCGTCCGCGTGCTGGCCGTCGCGCCGTCCGGGGCGCGCATCGCGCAGATGGGAGCCGGCATCGCGCGGACCGTGGCCGAGGGCGGCCCGTTCGAGCCGGCGTACATCGGGACGTTCGCGACGCCGCCGGCGGGCAAGCCGGCAGCGCCGGTCACACCGCCGTAACGCCCGCCGGGCGGGGCGGTATCTTGCTCGTTTCCCATCTCCGCTCCCCCATGGCGTGGTTCACGCGCAAGTCGGCCGGCATCCAGACCGTCGTCAGCGAGCAGAATGAGGTCCCCGAGGGCTACTGGACCAAGTGCCCGGCGTGCGGCACGGTCACGAGCCAGAAGGACCTCGCCGACAACGCCCTCGTGTGCCCCAAGTGCGGCCACCACTTCCAGATGGGCGGGCTCGGCTACCTCGAGCTGCTCTTCGGCGAGGGCGGCTACGAGCGCCACGACGCCGACCTGCACTCGGTCGACCCGCTCGAGTTCTCGGACCGCAAGTCCTACGCCGAGCGCGTGCGCGCGGCCGAGATCGCGACCGGCCTCAACGACGCCGCCGTCTCGGGCACGGGCCGGCTCGGCGGGCACGGGCTCTCGGTCGCCGCGATGGACTTCTCGTTCGTCGGCGGCTCGATGGGCTCGGTCGTCGGCGAGATCGTGACGCGCGCGGTCCGGCGGGCCGTCGAGGGCGACATGGCGTGTCTCGTGGTGTCGCAGACGGGCGGGGCGCGCATGATGGAGGGCGCGCTCTCGCTGATGCAGATGGCCAAGACGAGCGCCAACCTCGCCGTGCTCGCCGAGCGCGGCCTGCCGTTCGTGTCGCTGATGACGCACCCGACGACGGGCGGCGTCACGGCGAGCTTCGCGATGCTCGGCGACCTCAACCTCGCCGAGCCGGGCGCGCTGATCGGCTTCGCCGGCCCGCGCGTGATCCGCGAGACCATCGGCCGCGACCTGCCCAAGGGCTTCCAGACGGCCGAGTTCCTCGTCGAGCGCGGCTTCGTCGACCGCATCGTCCCGCGGACCGAGCTCCGGGACTCGCTCGCGCACGTCCTCGACCTGCTCATGGGCGACGCCGCGGCCCCGCTCGCCACGGACGCCTGACCTCGGCCGCCGAGCGTGGTGCCGGTAGGGACGCCTCGCCGAGGCGTCCATGGTCCAGCGCGAGCGTCGGATGGCCGTGAGCCGCCGGGGCCTACGTCCGCTCGGAGTCCCGGTCCGCGGCGAGCGGGCCGAGGCCGCGCGCGGCGAGGTACAGCAGCAGTGGCACGACGAGGCTCACGCTCTCCGTGAGGTACGTCCGCGTGAAGAGGTAGAGCGAGAACGCGGGCGCGAACCAGCCCAGCCCGACCGCGAACACGGCCAGCGAGACTGCCCCGACGACGAGGTGGTACGCCAGCAGGACGAGCCAGAACGGGCGCGTCGGGAAGACGAAGACGAGGAACATGGCCGGCAGCAGGAACAGCACCCCGACCGGCGCGACCCAGTACGCGACGCCCTCGCCGGCGCGGACGGCCGCGCGGAC
>JAYWIE010000094.1:0-4658 GCA_043789155.1 Rubricoccaceae bacterium
CTCGGCGGCGCAGTCGGTGTTCAACGTCGGCTTCAACCTCGTGGCCGGGCGGTCGTGGCCGCCGGTCCAGACGCGCACGGCCGAGATGCGGCCGAAGTCGTCGCGCCCGATGCCGACGTCGCTCCGGTTCTCCGTCCGGACCGGGATGCGGAGCAGGTAGTACGTCTCGCCGTTGGAGCGGCCCGACGTGAGCTGGATCGTGTTCTGGAAGAACGGGCTCGCGAGCAGGCCGGCGCGGTCGAGCGGGACCGTGTAGCGGTGGAAGCCCTCGGCGAAGTCGACCGAGATGTCGCCGTCGATGTCCTCGGTGTTGGGCTGCGTCGAGATGCCGTCTTGGCCCGAGCGGGCGATGGCGGACTGCGCCTGGACGGAGTTGAGCTCGGTCGAGGGGAGGTACTGCGCGTAGCGCTCCTGGATGCTCGCGCCGCCGGGGAAGAAGCTCGCGTTGCCGAAGTACGTGTCGTCGAGAAAGTGGTGGAAGTCGTCGCCGGAGGGGTCGTTGCCGGCGCGGCCGCGCTCGCTCGCGGGGATGTTGGAGGCGAGGAAGTTCTCGAAGAAGCGGGTCTCGGCGAGCTCCGGCGGGTACGCCGTCCCGCCCACCGTGACGTCCTGCGCGGCCGACGGCAGGCCGTCGAGGCCGAGGTCCTCGGTCCGGCCGGAGTCGTACACGTCGACGCTGCCGCTGAAGGTGCCGGTCGCGCGGCGGCCGTAGGGCGTGAGCTCGGACGCGACGAGCGTCGCCGGGTCGCGGAGGCCGTCCTCGCGCGAGAGCACGCGGTCCGGGACGACGTCCTCGTTGAACTGCCCGAGGTCGAGGTACATCACCGCGCCGGGCTGGATGTCGTCCTCGCCCGTCCGCCCGCCGACGGCCGTCATGATCACCTCGACGAACTCGACGTTGTTCTGGCCGTTGAAGTCGGCGTAGTTGCCGGGCAGGGCGCGGGCCATGCCGCCCCAGACGTCGCGCGGGTTCTGGGCGAAGCGGCCGGCGAGGTCGCTGCTGTAGTTGTAGGGCCCGCGGCGCGCGGGGTCGAAGTAGAGGTCGAGCAGGCCGAGCGGCGTCCGGGAGGCGTCGTTGCTGCCGCCGCCGGTCGTGCGGTAGCGGTCGGGGAAGAGGTCGCGGGGCGTCACCGGGTTCGTGGCGCGCGTGAGCAGCCCGGCGCGGTTGTAGTCCGAGTACGACCGGTCCACGATGGAGTACCACGCGAAGAGGCCGCGCCAGTTGGTGTTGAAGTTCGGGTCGCCGATCTGCGCCGCCGTCGCGACCTCGCCGCCGGGCGTGACCGCGCCGGCCGGGCCCGCGCCGGTCGGGACGGCGGCGAGGCGCCAGCCGCCGGCCTCGCCGAGCTGGCTGTAGGCGTTCTCGGAGCCCTCGAAGGCGTCGATGTAACTCACGCCTCCGATCTCGTCCTCGGGCAGCGGCACGCCGCCGTCGTCGCGGAGGCGGCGGACGGTCTGGTCGAAGGCGAGCGTCTGCGGGTGGCCCGGCGTGAGGCGCGCGAACTCGCCGCGCAGCTCGACGCGGCTCGGCGCGCGCGTCTGGAGCAGCGGGAGCGCGTCGAGCGCGCGCGTGATCCAGCGCGGCTCGGCGATGTAGCGCCCGTCGAGGCCGAGGATCGAGTTGTCGATGGCCTCGGTCCCGATGTCGTAGCGGTCGTTGAGCGGCCGCTCGGAGAGGCGCATCAGCGTGCCGCCGAAGACCGTGTTCTCGGCGACGCGGTAGTCCGCCCGGAGGCCGAGCAGCGTCTTGGCCCCGATGGCGAAGATCTGGTTCTGCTCGACCTGCACGCGCACCTGCCGCCCGCTCTGGAGCAGGGCCGGGTTGATGATCTCGACCGTGCCCGCGGCGATGTTGACGCGGAAGTCCGTGTTCTCGACGAGCGGCTGCCCGCCGGACGTCACGCGGACCGTCCCGGCCACGAGGTTGAAGCCGACGTTGAACACCGACTGCGCCGCCGAGCGGAACTCGCCGCGGATGCGGTAGCGGCTGATGCCGGGGAAGTCCTGGCGTGCGCGAACGGCCTGGAGGTTGTAGAGCTGCGGGAAGACGTAGCGCGCGACGGCGTCGTCGCGCGTCGTCGGCGCGGTGAAGCCGACGTCGAGCGCCGTGCCCGAGACCGTCCGGCCGGTGCGGATGAGGCTTGCGAGGTAGTCGCCGAAGGGCTGGCGGACGGGGAAGATGACGCGCCCGGTCTCGGCGTTGACGGTCAGGCCGGGGTCGAAGTCGAAGATCTCGTCGGGCGTCGGCTGGTTCTGGACGTTGTGGCGGTCGAGCCCGAGGACCTGGATGAGCGTCTGCGCGTTGCCGAACCGGACGTCCGGGAACTCGGCCTGCGCGGCCCCGCCCGAGGCCTCGTACGTCAGGCCGAGCGTGAACGCGGACGGGTTGAGCGAGCGCCCGCCGATGCGGTAGATGTTGCGCATCGTGAGGTCCCACGTCGGCAGAGCCGGGTTGGGCGTGTCGCCGCGGAGCAGCTTCAGCACCGTCCGCTCCTGCGCGTTGCTCGTGGCGAGGCCGAAGTCGCCGACGGTGACGACGGTGCCGTCGTCGCGGCGGTACTGGTAGGCGACGGCGAGGAAGTCGTTCTCCTGGAGCGCGGCCGTGAGCGAGACCGTGCCGAGCTGGGCGTCGATCGTGTAGTCGATGTCGCGGCGGAGGCGGCGGAAGAGGCCCGAGGCGGAGCCGCCGGCGGGAAGGCCGAAGGCAGCGTCGAGGTTGAGGCCGGCGTTGGCCTTGATGCGGGCGAGGTCGGCCTCCGTGTAGACGTCGCTCTCCGGCGCGGGCAGGACGACGTCGGTGAAGGGGTTCTGGCCGAGCGAGTCCACGGCGGCGAGGTACTCCTCGCCGCCTCTGAGGACGTTCAGGCCGGGCCCGCGCGGCGCGTTGGGCACGAGCGTGCCGCCGGGCTCGCCGAGGTCCGCGAGCGCCGTCGCGGTGATGATGTCGTCGGTCGTCGTCGGGTTGGACGCCAGCCCGGGCTCGTGGCGGAAGACCTCGATGCCAACGATCTCGCGGAAGCCGGGCGCGAGCCGCCGCAGCGCGGGCTGGACGTGCGAGCCGTCCCACGTGTTGTGGAAGGCGTAGCCGAGGAAAAAGTGCGTGTTGTCCTCGTACTCGGTCGGCTGGATCGAGAACGGCGTCGACTGCGAGCCGCCCTCGATGACGACCTCGGACGACTCGGCGTCCTGCTGGCTCGCCACGGCCGTCAGCGCGAGCGGCCCGAAGCGGAGGTCCGTGCGGACGCCGAAGAGGCGCTGCCCGCCCTGGATGAGCTCGGACGGCGTCTGGAGCAGCACGTTGCCAGCCTCGATCCGCTGGACGATGTCGTCCTGGTAGCCCGTGTACACCAGCGAGACCTGGTTCTCGAACTGGAACTGCGATTCGGTGTCGTAATTGACGTTGATGCGCAGCTTGTCGCCGATGGTCCCGGCGACGCTGAGGTTGAGCTGCTGCGCGAAGTCCGGCGCGAGCGAGCCGCCGGGGTTCGTCGCGAGCGCGTCCTGCAGCTCGGACTGGTTGTAGGCCACGCCGAGGTCCACGTTGGAGCGGCCGCTCACGGTGAGGTCCACCTCGTTCTTGCCGAACAGCGTCCGGAACGCGGACTGCTCGCCGCCGGGGATGTCGACGGTGATGCCGACGCCGTCGCGCCGCCGGCCGCGGTCGGCGCGCTGCGACGTGAGCGCGCGCAGGCCCGTCTGGAGCGACGCCCGGCGCTGGGCGGCGATGAACTCGTCGAGTGTCAGCACGACGGGCACGCGGACGTCCGCGCCGCCGACGGACTCGCGGACGGTGTAGGTGTAGGCCGTGCTGTCGAGCGTCGTCTGGCGCTGGAAGTACGCTCCGCGCACGCCGCGCAGGCCGGGCACGCGCCGGTCCACGGCCGCGACGGCCGTGCCGTCGGTCGGGACGCCGGGCAGGTACTCGCGCGCCCGCCGCGTCGTGTCGGTCCGGGCCGTGTCGGCCCTGGCGAACAGCGCGGCGTCGGGGTCCGGCACGGTGACGCTCCGGGCGGCCAGCGCCGTCGTGTCGGCGACGACGCGCCGGGCGACGGACGTGTCGGCAGCCGCCGTGTCGGCCGGGACGGTGCCCGCCCGCCGCGCGCTCGTGCCGGACGCGGCCGAGTCGGACGCGCTCGTGTCGGACGCGGCCGAGTCGGCGGGAGCCGGGCGCCGGACGATGACCGTGTCGGTGTCGGCGCGGACGACGCGGGCCGAGCGGAGCGCGGCCGGGAGCGCGGCGGCCGGGTCCGGCCGTGCCGCCGCAGTCAGGACGGGCCGGCGCGTCCGCGCCGCGCGCGCCCCGGCGCTCGCCGTGCCCGCGTGAGCGGCGAGCACGAGGAAGCCGACGAGCGCGATCGCGCCGAGGGCAGCCAGTTGACGGATCGGGGACGACGCGCGCACAGGGAAAGGCTCGGCCGCACGGTCGGCGCGCGCACAGGGCGGCCGGCGGGCAGCAGGAGACGGCAGAGACGTAGCGAACGCGTCGATTGGAAACCGGGCCGGGTTAGGGAGTGCCGGGCCGAACGCCACGGCTCCGGCCGCGAGAGGCCGGACACGGGGCGAAGCTACCGTGCCCCCCAACCGTCGGCAAGGGACGCGGGCGTGCCCGGACCGGGAAGAGGCCGTGCAGGCGGCCGTGCGTAAGCTGCGGCCGGACT
>JAYWIE010000095.1:0-17838 GCA_043789155.1 Rubricoccaceae bacterium
GCCGTGCGAGCACTTGACGTCGTCGGCGTAGATCTCGAGCTCGGGCTTCGAGAAGTGCTTCGCGTCGGGGCTCAGGATGACACCCTGGCTCTGCTGGTACGCGTTCGTCTGCTGCGCCTCGCGGCGGACGAACACCTTGCCGTTGAAGACGCCGACCGAGCGGTCGTAGACGATGCCCTTGAAGCGCTCGTTCGAGACGCAGCCTGGCGCGACGTGGTCCACGAGCGTGTTCGTGTCGACGTGCTGGCTGCCGTGGCAGATGTAGAGCCCGCCGAGCGTGGACGTGCAGCCCGGCCCGGCCGGCACCATCGTGATGTTGTTGCGGACGGTCGCGGAGCGGAACGTGAACGCGAGCGTCGTCGCCTGCGAGTCCGCCTCCTGGTACACCTGCACGAGGCCGACGCCGTTGGCCGCCGGGCCCTCGTCCTGGATGCGGACGTGCTCGAGGCCCGCGCCGCGCCCGACGACGAGCTCGGTGAGGTCGTTGCGGAACGTCGCCGCGGTGACGCCGGTCGCGCCGAGGCCCTCGGCCGTGCCGGCCGTCACGAACGTCTCCACGACGACGGCCCGCGCGTTGGCCTCGACCACGACGAGGTGCCGCGTCTGGACGAACGTCGGCCGGACGGCCGCGGTCACGTGGACGACGTGCACCGGCCGTGCCAGCTCGACGCCGTTCGGGACGTGCAGGAACAGGCCGTCGAGCTGGAAGGCCGTGTTGAGCGCCGCGAAGGCGTTCTGCTCGACGTCGGCGAACTTCGAGAAGTAGTCGGCGACGGTCTGGCCGCCGGCCGTGGACGCCTCGCGGAGGCTGCCGGCCGTGACGCCCGCGGGCAGGTCGGCAAGGTCCGAGCGGGCCGCATCCACCTCGCCGTCCACGACGACGAGCCGGAACGCGCCGAGGCCCGCCACCTCGGCCGAGGCGACGGCCGCGTCGATGTCGGCGTCCGAGAGGCCGGTCGGGCCCGAGACGAAGGCGTACTCGGGCCGCAGCGCCTCGCGGAGGTCGGTGTACTTCCACGCCTCGTCGCGGCGGGTCGGGACGCCGAGGCGCTCGAAGTGGCCGCGCGCGGCCTGCCGGACGCCGGCGAACGGGTCGGGCGCGCCGTCGCCCTGGAACGGCGCGCCGAGCTCGTCGAGGGCGGCGTGGAGCCGCGTCGGGGCCTTCTCGATGTCGATCATGGTAAGGTCGAAAGGTTGCAGGGCTGAGAGGTTGAGAGCAGAAAATGGTTGGGAAGGGACGTGCTGCATTTCCCCCCAACCTTTCAACCCCTCAACCCTCGACCTCCTCCAGGAGCCAGTCGTAGCCGCGCTCCTCGAGCTCGAGGGCCAGCTCGGGGCCGCCCGAGCGCACGATGCGGCCGGCGACGAGCACGTGCACGACGTCCGGCCGGACGTACGTCAGCAGGCGCTGGTAGTGCGTGATGAGCACGAACGAGCGCTCGGGGCTGCGGAGCTTGTTGATGCCGTCCGAAACGACGCGGAGCGCGTCGATGTCGAGGCCCGAGTCCGTCTCGTCGAGGATGGCGAGCGTGGGGTCCAGCATGGCCATCTGGAAGATCTCGGCGCGCTTCTTCTCGCCGCCCGAGAAGCCCTCGTTGACCGAGCGGCTCATGAGCGCCGGGTCGAGGTTGACGAACGCGGCCTTCTCCTTCATCCGGTCGAGGAACTCGCGAACCGAGAGCGGGGCCTCGCCGCGGTGCTCGCGGACCGCGTTGACGGCCGTCCGCAGAAACTGGTGCGTGCTCACGCCCGGCAGCTCGATCGGGTACTGGAACGCGAGGAACAGGCCCTCGCGGGCGCGCTCCTCGGGCGACATCTCGGCGACGTCGGCGTCATGGAACGTGATGGTGCCGGCCGTGATCTCGTAGTCCTCGCGCCCGGCGAGGATGCTCGCGAGAGTGGACTTGCCGGAGCCGTTGGGCCCCATGATCGCGTGGACCTCGCCCGCGTTGACGGTGAGGCTGAGCCCTTTCAGGATCTCGTGGTCCTCGACGGAGGCGTGGAGGTTGTCGATCGAAAGCAGAGACATTGTGGGGAGCAGTAAGCGGGCAGCAGGGAGCGGGGAAAGACTAAAGACGGGTGAGCCGAGCGGTGCTGGGAGGGGGGAGGTCGGCCCCTGCTGGCCGCTCCCCGCTCCCCGCTGGCCGGGCGGCGCTAGCCGACCGAGCCTTCGAGCTGGACGCTCAGCAGCTTCTGCGCCTCGACGGCGAACTCCATCGGCAGCTTCTGGAGGATCTCCTTGGCGTAGCCGTTCACGATGAGGTTCAGCGCGTCCTGCTCCGAGATGCCGCGCGCCTGGCAGTAGAACATCTGGTCCTCGCCGATCTTGGACGTCGTGGCCTCGTGCTCGACCTTGGCCGTGTCGTTGTGGATCTCGATGTACGGGAACGTGTGCGCGCCGCACTGGTCGCCGATGAGCAGCGAGTCGCACTGCGAGAAGTTGCGCGCGCCGGTCGCCTTCTTGTTGACCTTGACGAGGCCGCGGTACGAGTTGTTGGACTGGCCGGCCGAGATGCCCTTCGAGATGATCGTGGACTTCGTGTGCTTGCCGAGGTGGATCATTTTGGTCCCGGTGTCCGCCTGCTGATGGTCCTTGGTGAAGGCGACCGAGTAGAACTCGCCGACGCTGTAGTCGCCCTTGAGGATGCACGACGGGTACTTCCACGTGATCGCCGAGCCCGTCTCGAGCTGGGTCCACGTGACCTTGGAGCGGTCGCCCTCGCAGAGCGCGCGCTTGGTGACGAAGTTGAAGATGCCGCCGCGGCCCTCGGCGTCGCCGGGGTACCAGTTCTGGACGGTCGAGTACTTCACCTCGGCGTCCGCCTTGGCCACGATCTCGACGATGGCCGCGTGGAGCTGGTGCTCCTCGCGCATCGGGGCCGTGCAGCCCTCCATGTAGGACACGTAGGAGCCCTCCTCGGCGATGATGAGCGTGCGCTCGAACTGTCCCGTCTGCGCCTCGTTGATGCGGAAGTACGTCGAGAGCTCCATCGGGCATCGGACGCCCTTCGGGAGGTAGCAGAACGAGCCGTCCGAGAAGACGGCCGAGTTGAGCGCGGCGAAGAGGTTGTCCGTGTACGGGATGACCGAGCCCATGTACTGCCGCACGAGGTCCGGGTGGTGCTTGACAGCCTCCGAGAACGACATGAACAGGATGCCCTGCGACTCGAGCTCCGCGCGGAAGGTCGTCGCGATGGAGACGGAGTCCATCACGGCGTCGACGGCGACGCCGGCGAGGCGCGCCTGCTCGCCGAGCGGGATGCCGAGCTTGGCGAAGTCGTCCAGGATCTCCTGCGGGACGTCCTCGATGCGGTCGTAGCGCGCCTTCTTGCCGGGCGCGGCGTAGTAGTAGGCGTCCTGGTAGTCGAGGGCCGGGACGTTGAGGTGCGCCCAGTTCGGCTCCTTGCCTTCTGCGAGGAGCTTCTCGAAGTGGGCGAACGCCTTCAGGCGGATGTCCAGGAGCCACTGCGGCTCCTCCTTCTGGGCCGAGATGAAGCGGACGGTCGCCTCGGAGAGGCCCTTCGGGGCCTTCTCGGTCTCGACGTCGGTGACGAAGCCGTACTTGTAGCCCTGCTCGGCGACGTCCTCGAAGAAGTCGTGCTCGGTGTAGGTGCTCATCGGGGGTGTCGGTGGGCGGCGTGAAAGGGCCGCGCGGGTGGAATCCTCTCGCTCGGAGAAAGGGTATGCAATCGGAACGGACGCGGCTCCCGACGTGGGGTCAAGAGTTGAACAAAGCGCCCCTCGGGGCCAAAGATCATGGAAACGACTGCCGCCTTCTCTGTCACCGACCGCGCGGCCGAGCGCCTCCGCTCCGTCGCCGAGGCCGAGGGCATCGACACGGCCACGACGGCGCTGCGCGTGGCCGTCGTCGCCGGCGGCTGCTCCGGGCTGACGTACGACCTCGGCTGGGACACGACGACGCTCCCGACCGACGAGACGGTCTGGGCCGGCGGCCTCCGCATCGTCGTGGACCCGCGGAGCCTGCTCACGGTCGAGGGCACGACGCTGGACTTCTCGGACGGCCTCGAGGGCCGCGGCTTCGCCTTCGACAACCCGCAGGCCAGCCGCACGTGCGCCTGCGGCGAGTCGTTCTCGCTCTAACGCGCCTCGACGCGCTCGATTCGGCAGGCGATGACGAGACCGAGGCGGCCGCCGTCGAGGCTCCCGCCGTCGAACGTGCCTTCGCCGACGAGCGCGACATGGTCATCGGCGGCGTCAAGGGCGTTGCCGGCTGCCTTCGGGTCCGCGAGCCTGGCGTCGGTAGCGAGGCGGAGCGTGACGCGCGACGTGCTCGCGAGAAAGCTGGACGGGTCGAACGCGAGCGCGGCGTCGACGGCCGCGTGGCCCGTCGCGGCGTCGTAGATGCCCTCGGGCTCGCCGTAGAGGCGGACCTCGGCGCGGACGCGCCCGATGGCGGTCCCGACCTCGCTCGCGATCTCGGGGAAGCCTACGACGCGCACCGTCGCGCCGTCGACGTGCGCCTCGAACGCGACGTCGGTTTCGACGACGTCGGCGCGGTCGCCGTCCATCATCCCGTGCTCGACCGTGCACGTGACGGTGGCGACGAGGTGGGCAACGAAGCGGGGCGGAAGCGGGGTGGCGGGCATGGGGACAGGGGAGGGGGCCGTCCCGAACGCGCCTGGGTACGACCGGTTGCCTTGCCGCAGTGAGCACGCGCGCGCATCTTGCCGGCTCATTCACCGCCGACGCTGTGAGGCGCACCCTCGCCATCTTCCTTCTGCTTGCCGGCTGTGACACCGCATCAGAGGACCGCTCGCTGGGTACGCTCGTTGCGGCTGAGCGAACGCCGATCGCGGCCCCGGATACCGTCGTGGCCGGTGTCCCGTTCACGGCGACCGTCGTCACGCAGGGCAGCGGGTGTGCGGAGCGAGCTGAGACCGACGCCCGTGTGGCCGGACGCATTGCTGAGATCCGCCCGTACGACACGCTCTTGGACCGCGGCGCACAGGCCTGCCCGGACATTTACATCACCGTCCCACACCCGGCGACGCTCGTGTTCGCAACACCCGGCGTTGCGACGGTCCGGGCCGTCGGGAGCGCCCGCCGCGAGGCGACACTCACGGTCGAGCGGACGGTCGTCGTGGTGGCGCGGTAGCTATTACTTCCGGAGCGCGAAGCCGGCGGCGAACAGCGGCGTCCAGACGAACCAGATGTTCTGCGCGGGGTCGAGCAGGTCGAGCCTCGCCGCGAGCGAGCCCGCGACGAGGCACGCGCCCGAGAGAGGGGCCGTCCAGAGCCCGGTAGGCCATCCCGCTTCGGGAGCCCGTCGCGGGCCGGCCATGCCGGTAGCGAGGAACGCGCCCCGCCACCACTCGCGCGGCGTCATGGACGGAGGGGGTCTCCACTTCCGTCGACCACCCGCGCGGGTGCGCAACACCTGCCCTCAGCGGGTCACGGTGAAGAGGCGCGTCTCGTGCGTCGCCCCGCGCACGAGGCGCAGGGCGTACGTACCGGCTGGAAGCGACGCCGTGCGGATCTCGACGGTGTGCTCGCCCGCCGCGACCGGGCCATCGAGGACGACGCGCACCTCGCGGCCCAGCACGTCCACCACGGCGAGCCGAACGGGGCCTGCACCGTCCGTCACGAACTGCGCCGTGCAGCCCAGGGGGCCGGCCGGGTTCGGAGACACGGAGAACGGGGTAGCCGCTCCGGGCGCGGGCTCGCCGGCGACGGCCGCGTTGACGCGCGTCCGGACCGCGACCACGCGCGACATGTTGGCGTCCACCCAGACGATCACGGCGTGTCCGTCGGGCGAGACGGCGACGGCCGGCGACGACTGCGAGCCGGCCGTCACGGTGTTCACCCGAAACTCGGTGCCCACGCGGACCCGGTTGGGCTTGTACCGCGCGCCGTAGATGCCGCTGCCCGAGCCGTCCTGCGCGTCGCTCGTCCAGACCGCGATGAACCCGTCGCTGGCGACGGCGACGTCCGAGGCGTACTGCGGGCCAGTGATGTAGTCGTTGAGCCTGAACTCGCCTCCGAAGTCCCCGTAGACGCCCGAGCGAGACCCGTCCTGCAGGTTTGTCGCCGTGTCCTCGCTGGTCCATGTGACGACGGACGTGCTGGCAGCGTTCACCGAAACGGACGGATCGAACTGGAGCTTGAGGGAGAAGGCGTTCACCTGGTATGCCGCAGACGCCGGGACGCCGGCGGCGGAATAAAGCCGCGCCCGGATGTCGTTTCGCGCGCCGATCGCTCCGCTGTCGTAGGTCCACGTGACCATGAATCTGCCCGAGGTGAACATGGCGACCGACGGTTGCGAGTTGCCGAGCTCGAGGCCGGAGCGGGGCGGCGCGACTTGGACCGGGCCGCCCTGCGGCACGTCGGACGCGGACACGGGCTGGGCGGTGATCGCGTCGTTGCTCCACGCGGTGACGAAGCGTCCGTCGGGTGCCGCCGCGAGTGTGATCGCCTGCAAGTACGAGACGCCGGTGACGACGCGAAACGGCGCGCCCCGGGGCGTGCCGTCCGCATTGAGGCGGCGGGCTGTGATGTTGGACAGCGTCCCGGACCCGGCCGAGGCCCATTCGACGACGTACCCGGCCGCCTCCGCCGCGATCACCGGAGACGACCCGAGGTCTGGCGCGACATCCAGACGCACGGGGAGGGACGGGACGCCCGCGGCCGAGAAGGTTCTGCTGTAGATGCCGCTGCCCCCGTCGCCGCCGGTCGAGACGGTACTCCCGTACCAGACTACGGTCCAGCTCCCATCGTCCGCAACCGCGACGTCGGGAGCGGAGCCGGTCGTGGTGCCAACGGTGACTTCCTGCTCGGACGGCGCGCCTTGGGCGGCGGCGGGAGGGGCAAACCGGGCCACGGCCGACAGGGCGGTGACGCAGACGAGCACGCGAAGACGGCGAGTCATCGGACTGGGATCTGGCGGATCTGGGCCTTAGTGTACGCCCTTTTTTGTGCCAGCACCGCCGTCACGGTAGCTCTTGCCTACGTCCGCTTTATCGCGAAGCCGGCGGCGAGGACGAACAGCGGCGTCCAGACGAACCAGATGTTCTGCGCGGGATCCAGGAGGTCCAGCGTCGCCGCGAGCGAGCCCGCGACGAGGCACGCGCCCGCGAGCAGGGCGGTCCGGAGGCCCGTCAGCGGGTTCGACGCCGGCCCGCGCATGCGCGACTCGACGAAGCGGATGCCCTCGGCGATGATCGTCGGCGACTTCACGATGAGGTCGACGAGCTCGGGCGCGCCGCGGAAGCTCTCCTTGACGAGCGCGAGCGGGTTGAACTGGCTCATGAACAGCTTGTTGACGTGCTTCTGCGAGACCTCCGCGACGTCGAAGCCCGGCATCAGCGTCTGCCCGACGCCCTCGAACGTGATCAGCGCCTTCGTCATCAGCACGAGCTCGACCGGGAAGTACATCCGGTACTGGCCCGCCAGCCCGACCGACTCCATGATGAGGCCGGCGACCGAGACCTCGCCGTGCTTCTGGGCGCGGTAGAAGCGGCGGCACAGCTCGGCGACGGCGCGCTGGAAGCCGCGCGGGTCCGCCTTCGGCCCGGCCTGCGAGACGGATGTGAGGTAGCGCGCCGCGTTCTCGGCGTCGCCGGTGACGAGCGAGAAGTAGTAGTAGAGCAGCGTCCGCCGGAGGTCGCCGTCGAAGAAGCCGACCATGCCGAGGTCGATGAAGCCGAGCTTGGGGCGGATCTCGCCGGTGGCGTCGGGCTCGGTGTCGAGCACGAACAGGTTGCCCGCGTGGAGGTCGGCGTGGAAGAAGCCGTCGGCGTAGAGCATCCGGATGATCGACTTGGCCCCGAGGTCCACGATGCGCTCGCGGACGGCCTCGGGGAGCGCGCGGCTGGGCGCGGTGTCCGGGCGGATGCCCTCGAACTGCTCCATCGTCATCACGAGCCGGCTGCTGTACTCGCGGTAGATCTTGGGGAAGCGGATGTCCGGCTCGTCGGCGAAGTTGAGCGCGAACTGCTCGGCGTTGTCCGCCTCGCGGCGGAGGTCGACCTCGCGGAGCGTGTACTCTGCGAACTCGTCGAGGACCTTCTTGGGCTGGTAGCGCGAGAAGAAGACCTGCAGGAACGCGCCGAAGAAGCCCAGCAGGCGGGCGTCGCGCTTGAGCACGACGTAGACGTGCGGCTTGACGACCTTCAGGATGACGTTCTGGCCCTCGACCGTCCGCGCCTGGTGGATCTGGCCGATGGACGCGCTCCCGAGCGGCTTCGGGTTGACCCAGTCGAACATCTCGTCCACGGGCCTGCCGAGGCCCTTCGCGACGCGGTCGAGGTACTCCGGGAAGGGCATCACCGGCAGGCGGTCCAGCAGGTTCTTGAGCTCGTCGGTGATGAACGGCGGCAGCAGGTCCTCTCTGAGCGCGAGCACCTGCCCGAGCTTGATGTAGGTCGGCCCGAGCAGCTCGAGCCGGCGGCGCAGCTGCTGCTCGATCGGCAGCTCGCGGATCGAGCGCTTGACGAACGGGCGTACGAAGAAGGCCGCGACCTTGATCATCAGCAGTGGCAGCCCCTTGACGAAGGCGAACTGCTCGCGGTCGCGGGCGACGGCGACGGCCGAGCCGTAGACGAGCCCGACGGCGTGGCGGAGCGTCGTGAAGTAGCGCTGCGCGAGGCTCGGCGGCGTGCCGATCTCCATGACCTCGTAGCCGGCCTGCTGCGCGATGGCCGTCTGCGGGTCCATCTCGGGGGCCTGCTTGCGCTTGCGCCGCCACCGCGCGAGGTCGGCCTCTACGCCCTTCTCGGTCTCCTCAGGGCGCGTCGGGCGTGCGCGGCCGTGCGTGACGGTCGGGACGGGCCCGGGCGCGGCCGAGGCGTGCGCCGCCGCCGCGGGCGACGTCCCGCTCGGACCGACGGCGGGGCGGTCGTCGTCGGCCCGGTCGGCATCGAGGGCTGCGCGCGACGCGCGGTCCGCGTCGGGCGGCTCGGCGGTCGGCGAGGGGCTCGGGACCGGCAGGCCGAGGTCGGAGGCGACCGCTGACACCGGCGTCCACTCGGCGTCGGGGGCGGGCGGGGCGAGGCGGGGCGGGCGCTCGGACATGCCGCAGGATACGGCCGTGCCGCGCACGGCGTCCCGGTGACACACCGCCGCCGGACCAACCCGTAGCTTCCGGGCGTCCCGGGCACGCCGCACGCCAGCCGCGCGTTGGCCGGTTTCCTCCTCGCAGCTCCCGTGCTTCCGCACCCCGACTCCCGGCCGCTCGGCGACGAGCCGCTCGACGCGCCCGACCCCGGCGACCGACCCGGCGACGAGCCGCTCGACGCGCCCGACGGTGCGGGCGCGCCGGACGTTGCGGGCGACGACGACCTCGTCCGCGCGCTGCCGGACACGCTCGCGTCCAAGATCGCCGCCGGCGAGGTCGTGCAGCGGCCCGCGTCCGCGCTCAAGGAGATGATGGAGAACGCGCTCGACGCCGGGGCCGGCCAGGTCGACGTCGTGCTGCGGCGCGCCGGGTCGGACCTCATCCAGGTGAGCGACGACGGCTGCGGCATGGGCCCGCGCGACGCCGTGGCCGCCTTCGGCCGCCACGCGACGAGCAAGCTGCGGGCCTTCGAGGACCTCGCGCGGCTGCGGACGCTCGGCTTCCGCGGCGAGGCCCTCGCGAGCATCGCGTCCGTGGCCCGGGTCGAGCTCAAGACCAAGCGCCGCCAGGACGCTACGGCGACGTGCGTCCGCGTCGACGGCGGCGACCTCGTCTCGGCCGCGCCCTGCGCCGCCCCCGACGGGACGTGCCTGTCCGTGCGGACGCTGTTCTTCAACGTCCCGGCCCGGCGCGCCTTCCTCAAGTCGCCCGCGACCGAGTTCAAGCACCTCGTCGAGACGTTCCAGGCGCTCGCGCTGTCGCACCCCGGCGTCGGCTTCTCGCTCGTCCACGACGACACCGAGGTCTACCGCCTCGCCGCCGCGGGTGGCCCGGCCGGCGGGCTCGCGGGCCGTCTGGGCGACCTGCTCGGGCAGGATCTCACAGGCCGCCTCGTGAGCGTCGCCGAGGCGACGACCTACCTCTCGGTCCGCGGCGTCGTCGGGCAGCCGGGCACGGCGCGGCGCGCCCGCGGCGACCAGTACCTCTTCGTCAACAACCGCTACGTCAAGAGCCGGCCGCTGGACCATGCCGTCGCCGCGGCCTTCGGCGCGCTGCTGCCGGACGGCCACCACGCACTCTCGGCCCTCTTCCTCGACGTCGATCCGCGCCACGTCGACGTCAACGTCCACCCGACCAAGACCGAGGTGCTGTTCGACGACGACCGCGGCGTGTACAGCTTCGTCCGCGCCGTCGTCAAGAAGGGCCTGGCCGAGTCCGGGCTCGGGCTGACGTTCGAGGGCGCGACGCCCGTCGGTGCGCCGCCTGTCGGTGCTCCACCCGCTGGTGCGCTGCCCTCAGGCCTGCCGGCGCTGCCGGCCGTCCCGGCGGACGCGCCACGGATGCCGCCGCTGCCCTCGGGCGCAAACCCGACGCCGGGCGTCCGCGCCTCGCCGGACCCGTTCGACGTGCCCGCGTGGGCCCCCGACGCGCCGCGCCACGCGCCGCCGCCCGCGCCGTCGTGGCCCGACGCGCCGTGGCCCGAGACGGGCACCGCGCCGGGCGCGCCGGGCACCGCGCCGGGCGCGCCGGCGCGCGGTCCGGCGCAGATCTACGCCGCTGTCCCGGCGCGGATGGACGTCCTGGGCGATCTCGAGACCGCGTCCGAGCGGACGCTGTGGCAGCTCCACGGCCGCTACCTGCTTTCGCCCGTCCGCTCGGGCCTGCTCGTCGTGGACCAGCAGGCCGCGCACGAGCGCATCCTCTACGAGCGCGCGCTCGCGTCGATGGCGTCCGGCATCGCGCCGCGGCAGCAGCTCCTGTTCCCGTTCACGGTCGCGCTCGCGCCCGCCGACCGCGCCCTGCTCGACGAGATCCTGCCGGACCTCGCCGCGCTCGGCTTCGACCTCGCGCTCTCGAAGGACGGCTCGGTCCTCGTCCGCGGTCTCCCCGCCGACGTCACGCTCGGCGACGAGCGCGCCGTCCTCTCGGACCTCCTCGACCAGTACCGCCGCAACGCCGCGCGCCTGAGCCTCGACGCCCGCGACAACCTCGCCCGGAGCCTCGCGCGGCGCTCGGCGATCCGGCCGGGCCACACGCTGCGCCCGCCCGAGGCGCACGCGCTCGTGGACCAGCTCTTCGCCTGCGGCGACCCGTTCACCGCCCCCAACGGCCGCCCGACGCTCGTCCGGATCCCCGAGGACGACATCGACGGCCTCTTCCGGCGGTGAGGGATGGGGGATGGGGGATGGGGGATGGGGGATGGGGTTGAACAGGACGTCTTTATTGGTTCCAACGTCAAACCACAAACGTCAAACCGCATTCTCCCCACTCCCCGCACTCAGAACCCCGGACGCCGCCCGGCGTAGCTCCGTCCCTCCACCCAACCGCCCCCACATGGCCCTCTCGACCGGCGACGCCGCCCCCGGCTTCACCCTCTACGACGACGCGACGACGCCCTTCACGCTCTCCGAGGCTACGGGCCCCGTCGTGCTCCTGTTCTTCCCGGGCGCGTTCACGAGCGTCTGCACGACCGAGCTCAACACCGTCGCCAACGACTACGCGCGCTACACCGGGCTCGGGGCCGAGGTCGTCGGCATCTCGACGGACTCGCCGTTCGCGCTCGCCGAGTTCAAGAAGGCCAACGGCTTCCCGTTCCGCCTGCTCTCAGACCACGACGGCGACGTCGCCGCGGCCTACGGCGCGAAGTACGACCGCGACTTCACGCCGATGAAGCTCGACCGGATCGCGCGCCGCGCCGCGTTCGTCGTCGCCGCGGACGGCACCGTGGCCCACGCCGAGGTCCTCGAGAGCGCCGGCGACCAGCCCGACTTCGACGCCATCGTGGACGCGCTCGACGGGCTCGCCGCGCTGGACTCCGCGGGGGCCTGATGGCCGCCTTCACGGTCGCGGGCCTGCACGAGCGGGCGAGCGCGCTCGACCGGCGCATCGCGCTGCCCGAGGGCGAGGACCCTCGCACGGTCCGGGCCGCGGCGTGGCTGCATGAGCACCGGGTCGTCCGTCCCGTCCTGATCGGCCGCGAGAGCGCGGTCCGCGACGTGGCCGCAGCCGCCGGCGTGACGATTCCGGCCGGCGTGCCCATTATCGACCCGGCCACGTCCGAGGCCGCGCAGGGCTACGCCGCGGCCCTGTTCGCGCGCCGCAAGGCCAAGGGCCTGACGTTCGAAGGCGCGCTCGAGGCCGTCCGCGACGTCCTCTACTTCGGCGACGCGATGGTCGCCGCGGGCGACGCCGACGGCTGCACGGCAGGGGCGACGCACAGCACGCCGGACGTGCTCCGGGCCGCGATCCACACGCTCGGCGTCGCGCCGGGCTCGCGCCTCGTCTCGTCGTTCTTCCTGATGGTGCTCCCGAACGGGCAGCCCGTCACCTACGCCGACTGCGGCGTCGTGCCGCTCCCGACGGCTGACGAGCTGGCCTCGATCGGCCTCGACGCGGCCGACAACCACCGCTTCCTGACGGGCGAGACGCCGCGCGTGGCCTTCCTCTCGTTCTCGACGAAGGGCTCGGCCGAACACGAGTCCGTGACGCGCGTGCAGGAGGCGGTCCGGATCGCGCAGGCGCAGCGGCCCGAGCTCGACATCGATGGCGAGCTGCAGTTCGACGCCGCCTTCGACGCCGACGTCGGGCAGCGCAAGGCTCCGGGCTCGGCCGTCGCCGGCCGCGCGAGCGTCTTCGTCTTCCCGAGCCTCGACGCGGGCAACATCGCCTACAAGATCACGCAGCGCGTCGGCGGGGCCGAGGCCTTCGGCCCGATCCTGCAGGGCCTCGCGAAGCCGGCCAACGACCTCTCGCGCGGGGCCGACTGGGAGGACATCGCCAACGTCGCCGCGATCACGGCCATCCAGTCCGCCGCCTCTGGCTGACGCCATCGGGCCAGTGGGCAGTGCCTCCGGCTGCGCCGTCGGGGCAGTAGGCCAGTGGCAGAAAAACCTCTTCTGCCACTGGCCACTAGCCCCATCCCACTGGCCTCCCTATGACCAAACCGCCCGCCACCGTCGTCGCGGTCGTCCAGACGAGCCCCGTCTTCGGCGACGTCGCGGCCAACCTCGACGCCGCCGAGCAGGCCGTCGGCGAGGCGGACGCCGACTTGGTGGTGCTGCCGGAGCTGTTCGCGAGCGGCTACGTCTTCGAGTCGGCCGCGCAGGCGCGCGCGCTGGCCGAGCCCGCGCCCGGCGGGCCGACCGTGCGCCGCCTCGAGCGGATCGCGCGCGAGACAGGCGCGACGCTCGTCGCCGGGCTGCCCGAAAGCGCCGGCGGGCGCGTCTACAACAGCGCCGTCGTCGTCGCGCCCGGCGGGTGGCTCGGGACGTACCGCAAGACGCACCTCTTCGGCGAGGAGACGCTTCACTTCGCGCCCGGCGACTCCGGCCTCCGCGTCTGGACCGTCGCCAATCGCCGCGGGCGCAGCTTCCGCGTCGGCGTGATGGTGTGCTTCGACTGGTACTTCCCCGAGTCTGCCCGCGCGCTCGCGCTCGCCGGGGCCGACGTCGTCGCGCACCCGTCCAACCTCGTCCTGCCGGACTGCCCCGGCGCGATGCCGGTCCGCGCCCGCGAGAACCGCGTCTTCACCGCGACGGCCAACCGCGTCGGGACTGAGGCCAACAGCCGCGGCGCGTGGACGTTTATCGGGCGCAGCCGCATCTGCGGCCCGCACGGCGACGTCCTCGCCGATGCCCCGGCGGACGCCCCGGCCGTTATCCGCGCCAGCGTCGAGCCGCGCGACGCGCGCGACAAGTCGGTCGGCGCGTACAACGACGTCCTCGCGGACCGCCGGCCCGAGCTCTACGACCCGACGCCCCGCCCGACGCCGCGGCGGTGACGCGCATCGACGGTCGGGCCGCGGACGGCTCGCCGAGCCGTCCCTACCTGGCTCCTGCCTTCGTCAACCGCGAGCCCGGTAAGGCGAGCGCGCCGCGTGCCGCGTGCGGACGTTCAGGCGGTCTCGAACGTGCGCCGGAGCGGCCGAATCCGGCTGATCTACACCGGTAACGGCTCCGGGCGGCTCGGCGGGCCGGGGTATCTTGCCCGAAACACGAGAACCGCATTGGCACAGAAGACCGAGCTCGGCTTCGAGCGCACCGTCCTCCCGTCCGGCGTCCGCGTCGTCACCGAGGCCATGCCGACCGCCCACACCGCCGCCGTCGGCGTGTGGGTGGACGCCGGCTCGCGCGACGAGACGCCCGAGGAGGGCGGCATCACGCACTTTCTCGAGCACATGGTGTTCAAGGGGACTGCGAGCCGCCCGGGCCACCTCATCAACCAGCGGATGGAGGCCGTCGGGGGCTACCTCAACGCCTTCACGTCCAAGGAGCACACGTGCTTCTACGCCAAAGGGCTGGCCGAGCACGCCGGCCGCGCGCTCGACACCGTCCTCGACCTCGTGACCGCCCCGACGCTGCCCGAGCGCGAGATCGAGAAGGAGAAGGACGTCGTGGTCGAGGAGATCAAGATGTACGAGGACGCGCCGGACGACCAGATCTTCGACCTCGCAGAGGCCGTCGCGTACCCCGAGCACGCGCTCGGGCGGCCGGTGATCGGGACGCCCGAGTCGGTCCGGTCGTTCTCGCGCGAGTCCCTTCAGGGCTTTCTCGCGCGCCACTACACGCCGGACAGGCTCGTCGTGGCCGCGGCGGGCAACGTGCGCCACGCCCAGATCGTCCGCGCGACCGAGAAGCTGCTCGCCGGGCTCGACCGCGCGCCCGGCCACGTCCAGCGCACGGCTCCGACTGCCTACGCCCCGCAGACGATCACCCTGCGCCGCCCGACGACGCAGCAGGCGCACCTCGTCGTCGTCGCGCCGGGCCTCGGCGCGCACGACGAGCGGCGGACGGCCCTGTCCGTCCTCAACGCCGTCCTCGGCGGCGGCATGTCGAGCCGGCTCAACCAGAACGTCCGCGAGAAGTACGGCTGGTGCTACTCCGTCTACTCGTTCGCCAACGTCAACGGCGACTCGGGCGACGTCGGGGCCTACATCGGGACGGACCCGGCGCGCGTCGACCGCAGCCGGCAGCTCATCGTGCGCGAGATGCAGAAGCTCGCCGAGACCGTCGTCTCGCCGCGGATGCTGGACCGCGCGCGGCAGCAGCTCAAGGGCTCGATCGTGCTCGGGCTCGAGAGCACGTCGAGCCGGATGCAGCGCCTCGGCCGCGTCGAGATCACGTACGGCCGCGAGATCCCGATCCCCGAGGTCGTCGACGAGATCGACGCCGTGACGGCCGAGCACGTCCGCGAGGTCGCCGAGCGCCTCTTCGCACCGGAGCGCCTCTCGACGGTAACCATCCTGCCGGAGGACGAGGACTGAACCAGGGCCAGTGGCCACCGGGTGAACCCGGACCTGTGCCGGCTCCGCCGGGGCAGTGGCCAGTGGCAAACGCCCGATCCGATTCTGCCACTGGCCATTGCCCACTGGCCCCATCCCTCACTCCCATGTCTTTCCCCTACACCGGCCGCAAGGTCCTCGTGAGCGGCGGGGCCGGCTTCATCGGCTCCCACGTCGCCGACGCGCTCGTGGCCGAGGGCTGCGACGTCCACGTGATAGACGACCTCTCGGGCGGCGTCCGCGGCAACGTGCCGGCCGGGGCGACCTTCCACGCGCTCGACATCCGCAGCCCCGAGGCGGCCGAGATGATGCGGACCGAGCGCTTCGCCGCGCTGTGCCACCTCGCGGCGCAGATGGACGTCCGCCGCTCTGTCGCCGACCCCGCCTACGACGCGTCCGTAAACGTGCTCGGGCTGCTCAACCTGATGGAGGCCGGGCGCGGGGCGGGCCTCGAGCGCGTCGCGTTCGCCTCGACCGGCGGCGCGATCTACGGCGAGCCGGACCCGGCCGTCAACGGCGGCGGGCCGCAGCCGGAGACGCACCCGACGCTGCCGATGTCGCCCTACGGCATCACCAAGCTCGTCTCGGAGCACTACCTCCGCTTCTACGAGCAGACGCACGGCGTCGGCTACGCGGCCCTCCGCTTCGGCAACGTCTACGGCCCGCGCCAGAACCCGCACGGCGAGGCCGGCGTGGTCGCCATCTTCGCGCAGCGCCTGCTCCGCGGCGAGCCCGTGCGCGTCAACGGCGCGGGCACGCAGACGCGCGACTACGTCTTCGTCGGCGACGTCGTGCGGGCGTTCGTGGCCGCGCTCGCCTCGGACGAGTCTGGCATCTTCAACGTCGGCACGGGCGTCGAGACGGACGTCAACGCGCTCTTCGACACCATCAACGCGCACACCGGGGCCGGCCGCGAGCGCGAGCACGGGCCGGGCATGCCGGGCGAGCAGATGCGCTCGGTGCTCGACACGGCCCGCATCCGCGAGCGCCTGGGCTGGACGGCGGAGACGGACGTCGCCGAGGGCCTCCGCGAGACCGTCGAGTGGTTCAGGGCGCGCGAGGCGGGCTGAACCGGTTCGGGGTACATCACGCGCCGAGCGCCCTGACGTGGTGCCCTCGTTACCTCGACCTCTCTTCGTCCCCGAGCACGATCCCGCCTGCGGGCGCAGTTAGCAGGGCGACGCCGGGTGACCTTGCCGCCGGCGTCCGGATTCCCGACCTTCCGCCACACCCGACCCGCACCGGCTGACTCTGGCTACCCGTCCAACCCGCTCGCCTCACACGATGCGCTCACCTGCCAGATTCCTCCACGCCGCCCTGCTCGGCACAGCCGCGCTCGCAGCTCCGGCCGCGCGCGCGCAGACCGAGACCGTCAAGTACGGTGCCGAATTCCTCGCCGCCGGCGTCGGGGCCCGCGCGCTCGGCATGGGCGGCGCGTACGTCGCCCACGCCGACGACGTCACGGCGGGCTACTGGAACGTCGCCGGGCTCGACGCCATCGGCACGCCCGAGGCGGCCTACATGCACGCCGAGCGCTTCGACGGGGCCGTCTCGTTCGACTACGCCGCGGCCGCGTTCCCGGTCTCGGCCCGCTCGACCGTCGGCGTCACGCTCGTCCGCTCGGCCGTCGACGACATCGCCAACACGCTCGACGCGTACGACCCCGCGACGGGCCTGCCGCGGCCGGACGCGGCCAACTACATCACGTACTTCTCGGCGGCCGACAACGCGCTGTTCCTGTCGTACGCCCGCGGCGTGTCGGACCAGCTCTCAGTCGGCGCGTCGGCCAAGATCGTGCGGCGTGGTATCGGCGACTTCGCCAACGCGTGGGGCTACTCGCTCGACGTCGGCGCGCAGTACCAGCTCGGCCGCGTGCGGCTCGGGGCCAACCTCCAAGACGTGACAGGCATGCTCACGTCGTGGTCCGTGGACGAGGCCCGCTTCGCCGCCGTCGACGCGGCGAGCCGGCCGGTCGGGCTGACCGAGTACGTCCGCCCGGTCGCGCGCCGCGGCGCGTCGACCGAGATAGCGCTCGGCGCCCAGTTCGCGCTCACGGCCGCGGCCGACGTCGACCTCGGCTTCGACGGGCGGCGCGCCAACGTCATCAACGCCGGCAAGGTCTCGCTGCAGCCGCGCGTCGGGGCCGAGGTGCTCTACCGCAACCGCCTCGCGCTGCGCGCCGGCATCTCGGACGTGACGCGGAACGCGGACTACGGCACGCAGATCACGCCGACGGTCGGGGCCGGGCTCAAGCTCGGCGCGCTCGACGTGGACTACAGCTTCGGCGACTTCGGCGGCCTCTCGGCCGAGCTCGGCTACTCGCACCGCGTCTCGGTCGGGGTCCGCCTCGGCGGCACGCGCTTTGCCCGCCCGTCTCGCACCCCTTCCGCGACCGGCGCGGCCGCCCCCGGCCGTCCGGGCGCGATGTAACACCCGCGGACCCAACCCGTCTCCGGGATCCCCGAGCCCTCCCCCCAGGCCCGAT
>JAYWIE010000096.1:0-4597 GCA_043789155.1 Rubricoccaceae bacterium
TCGCGCTGCGCGACGCCGTAGACCTCCTTCTCGCCCGGATGCCACGCGATGGCGGTCGGGTAGAACAGCACCTCGGAGCCCTGGAGCGCCGTCAGGCGGGCGGCCTCGGGGTACCACTGGTCCCAGCAGACGAGCACGCCGAGCTGGCCGGCGGCCGTGTCCCAGTTCTTGAAGCCGAGGTCGCCGGGCGCGAAGTAGTACTTCTCGTAGAAGAGCGGGTCGTCCGGAATATGCATCTTCCGGTACATCCCGACATAGCCCTTTTCGCCGTCGAGGACGGCGGCGGTGTTGTGGTACAGGCCGCGCGCGCGCTTCTCGAACAGGCTCGCGATGAGCGTGACCCCGAGCTCGCGGGCGAGCGGCTCGAGCGCGTCCGTCGTCGGGCCGGGGACGGGCTCGGCGAGCGCGAAGACGTCCGGGTCCTCGCTCTGGCAGAAGTAGCGCGAGAGGAACAGCTCGGGCAGGCACACGACGGTCGCGCCGAGCCGGGCCGCCTCACGGACGTGCGCCGTGGCGCGGGCGAGGTTGTCCGCCCGGTCCGAGGACATCGCCATCTGGACGAGGCCAAGCGTGAGGGGCTGGGGCATCCGGGGAGGGGAGAGGGGAAGGAGCCAGTGGGCATCGGGTAAACCCGAACCGGTGGCCAGTGGCGGAGGGCGACCCGTAGCGGAGAGTAGCGTGTGGCAACGGGCGGCGGTCGCGCGTCTGTCACTGGCCCCATCCCCACTGGCCACTGGCCCGAGGGCGTCAGCCCTCGAGGTAGGTCGAGGCCGGGAAGACGGCGCGGTACTGCTTGAGGATCTCCTGCGCCTCGCGCGGGCGGATCGCGCCGGCCTTGGATTTGTCGCGCAGGATGGCCTGGACGCGCTGCTGGAGGTCGCTCGGGAAGTACTGGACGCGGGCGAGCATCTCCTCGACGGTCGTGCCGGGCAGCATCTCCTCGAGGAAGTAGCCGCCGGGCTCGTCCGTGTCCACGTAGACGTGCGCCTCGCTCACGCCGCCGAGCAGGTTGTGGGCGTCGCCGAGGATGTCCTGGTAGGCCCCGACGAGGAAGACGCCGAGGCGGTAGGTCTCGCCGGGGGCGGTCGCGTGGAGCTCGAGCGAGCGCTTGACACCGTCGGGCGAGATGAACCGGGCGACCTTGCCGTCCGAGTCGCACGTGATGTCGACGAGGCGGCTGTGCGTGGTCGGCTTCTCGTCCAGGCGCTGGAGCGGCATGATCGGGAAGCGCTGGCCGAGCGCCCAGTGGTCCATCAGCGACTGGAAGACCGAGAAGTCGCACAGGACCTGGTCCACGAGCGCGTCGGCGAGCGCGTCGAACTCGGCCGGGAGCCACTCCGGCTCGGCGGCGGTGACCCTGGACTGGAGGTCGCGGCAGACGGTCCAGAAGAGGCGCTCGGCGAGGGCCTTCTGGCCGAGCGGGAGGTAGCCGTAGCCGAAGAGGTCCTCGGCCTTGGTGCGCTGCTCGACGGCGTCGTGGTAGACCTCGAGCAGCTCGCCGAGGCCGCGCGCGGCGGCCGTGGCTTCGCGGAGCGCGAACAGGGCGTGGACGGTCTCGTGGGCGTCCGCCTCGGGCGCGAAGCCGTCGGCGACTCCGGGCTTGGTCATCGCCCCGAGCGTGTCCACGACCAGGACCGAGTGGTGCGCGGTGACGGCGCGGCCGTTCTCGGACACGATGCGCGGGTGCGGGACGCCCTCGGCGTCGCAGACGTCGCGGACGGCGTAGACGATCGCGTTGGCGTACTCCTGCGTCGAGTAGTCCACGCCGCCGCCCTTGGCCGTCCCGAACGGGTGCGCGTCGTAGTTGACGCCGAGGCCGCCGCCGACGTCGAGGAACTCCGGCTGGAGCCCGCGCTTGACGAGGTGCGCGTAGATGCGCGTGATCTCCTTGACGGCGGACTTCAGCGCCTGGACGTCGCCGATCTGCGAGCCGAGGTGGAAGTGGAGCAGCTTCAGCGCGTCGCCGCGGCCCTCGGCGAGCAGCCCGTCGACGGCCTCGACGAGGTCCGGCAGCGGCACGCCGAACTTGGAGAGGTCGCCCGAGGACGTCGCCCACGGGCCGTCGGCGACGGTCGAGAGCTTGACCCGCACGCCGAAGCGCGCCGGCTGCCCGGCCTCGTCGGCGAGGCGCAGGATCTCGCGCAGCTCGGACGGCTTCTCGACGATGGGCAGGACCCGCTTGCCGAGCCGCTGGAACGTCGTGATGAGGCGCAGCATGGCCTCGTCCTTGTAGCCGTTGACGAGCAGCAGCGTCTCGTCCGAGTCCAGCCGCGGCAGCGTGGCCACGAGCTCGGCCTTGGAGCCGCACTCCAGTCCAAACCCGTAGGGCTTGCCCGCCTCGACGATCTCGTCGACGACCTCGCGCAGCTGGTTCACCTTGACCGGGTAGACCCCGGTGTAGCCGCCGAGGTAGCCGCTCTCGGCGATGGCCGTCTGGAAGGCCTCGTTGAGCAGGCGCACGCGCGTCGCGAGCAGGTCCTGGAAGCGGACGACGGCCGGCAGCTTGAGTCCCTTCTCGACGATCTCGTCGACGACGTCCGCGAGGTCGATCGCGACGTCCTGCCGCGGGTCCGGCCGCACGGCGACGTGGCCCTTCGCGTTGACCTCGACGTAGCCCTCGCCCCACGCGGCGACGTGGTAGAGGTCGGCCGCGTCGGCGGGCGTCCAGGCGTCGGCAGGCGCGCCGTCGCCTCCGGGGACGCCCGCGTCGGCGGCGGTGGCGTCGGGCGTCAGGGCGTCGGGGCGCTCGGTGTGGGGCGCACGCGCGGCGGCGCGCGCGGCGGTCGGATCGGCCAACAGGGTCGGGGTCGTGGGGGGAGAGGCGCGTAACGTAGCCGCGCCGCGCCGGGTTCGGGGCGGAACGGGCGTGAAAGCGTCGGCCCGGACCGCGGCGGCCGTGTGCATCTTGGAGGCCGCCCTCCCGACGCCGCGCGTGACCGACTTCGACCTCGACGCCTACGACTTCTCGCTGCCCGCGGACCTCATCGCGCAGCGCCCGCCGGAGCGCCGCGACGGGGCCCGGATGCTCGTCCTCGACCGCGCGACGGGGCGCATCGAGGACCACCTGTTCGCGGACCTGCCGGCCTTCGTGCGCCCGCACGACGTCGTGGTGACTAACGACACGCGCGTCGTGCCGGCGCGGCTCGTCGGGGCGCGGGCCGGCGGCGGCAAGGCCGAGCTGTTCCTCGTGCGGCGCGTCGGGCTCGGGCTGTGGGACTGCCTCGCGCGGCCGGGCCGCAAGCTCCGCGAGGGCGCGCGCGTCGCGCTCGACGGCGGGCTCTCCGGGGTCGTCGAGTCGGTCGACGACGGGACCGGCCACCGCCGCGTCCGCTTCGCGCACGCCGGCGCGCCCTTCGCCGACGCCGCAGACGAGACGGCCGCGCTCGACGCCGCCGGCCAGATGCCGCTGCCGCCGTACGTCGACCGCGAGCGGCCGGAGGACTCGGACCGCGAGCGCTACCAGACCGTCTTCGCGCGCGCGCGCGGGGCCGTCGCGGCTCCGACGGCCGGGCTGCACTTCACGCCCGAGACCTTCGAGCGGCTCGCCGCGGCCGGGGCGGCGAGGGCAAGTGTGACGCTGCACGTCGGCTACGGCACGTTCGAGCCGGTCCACGTCCGCGACCTGCGCGGGCACACGGTCGCGGCCGAGGACGTCGAGGTGAGCCCGGCCGCGGCGGCCGTCGTCCGCGCGGCGCGGGCGGCCGGCGGGCGCGTCGTCGCCGTCGGCACCACGACGACGCGGGCGCTCGAGTCGGCGGCGGCCGGACCGGACGCGGCGGGGGCGGTCCAGGCGTTCCGCGGGCCGACGGGGCTCACGGTGACGCCGGGCTACCGCTTCCGCGCCGTCGACGCGCTGCTGACCAACTTCCACCTGCCGCGGTCCAGCCTGCTCGTGCTCGTCGCGGCCTTCGCCGGCCGCGAGGCGACGCTCGAGGCCTACCGCCACGCCGTCGCGGCGCGCTACCGCTTCTACTCCTACGGCGACTGCATGCTGCTCGTGTAGTGCGGCGGGCGTCGGGTCCGGCCCGCCGTCCAACCCCCGGTCGGTCTGGCTGCCTCCCGGTCGACCCGGTTCCACGGTAGGGGCACAGCTGTGCCGCCCCACCGGATTGCAAACCGGACCGACGGGCGCTGTGTCCCGACAGGAGGGACGACGGGTGGGGCGGCCGGGGCCGCCGGGCACCGCCGTGTCTCATTCGGAGACGACCTGAGGCGCGACAGGCGGTCGCGGCGGTACACTTGCGTGACTATCCGGCCGGCGATGGACCGGGCGCGCCCGCGGGCGTGCCTGTTGCGGGCCGCTCGAAACGGCCGGAGCGTTTTAGCGCGCCCGGCGTCCGTCGATACCGTGCAGGACTTCCGCGCTCCCATGCCCGACCGCCCGCCGCCCCCGCCCGATCCCGGCACGTCCGCTCCGGACGCCGCCGCGCCCCCGCGCCGTCCGGACGCGCCGCCGACGTGGACCGGCCTCGACTCGGCGTCGGGCCTGCCGCCGGTGCACGAGGCCGTGTTCGAGGACCTCGCCGGCCCGCCGCCGGCCGGCAGCCCGTGGGGCGATACGGCCCCGCTCGCGCCGCCCGTGCTCGGCGCGCCCCCG
>JAYWIE010000097.1:0-4596 GCA_043789155.1 Rubricoccaceae bacterium
GTCGCCTGCGGAGCCTGCTGCCCGGCCGGCGCGGCGTCAGGCGTCGTGCCGGGGGCCGCCGCGCCGGGGGCCGCCGTGCCCGGAGCGGTGCCGGGCGCACCCGGGAGGGCCGGCGCGGCCGTGCCCGGGGCCAGCTCGCCGGCACGGTCGCGGACGATGCTGCCGCCCGCGCCGTCGCGCGGGATGACGAACGTCGTCAGCACGCAGAGCAGCAGGAACGCGCCACCGAGCGCCCACGTGGCCTTCTCGAGAAAGTCCGGGGCCTGCCGCGCGCCGAGGATCTGCGTCGTCTGGCCGCCCGAGGCGATGCCGGCGAGGCCGCCGCCCTTGCCGTTCTGGAGCAGGATCACGACGCCCATCAGCAGGGCGACGATCAGGATGAGGACGACGAGGAACGTGAACATGGCCGGGCGACGGTGGGAATCGCGAAAGTTAGCGCCGGCCGGCCGTCCCCGCGCCCCCAATCCGACGTGAAGACGGGCCCGCAGACGACCCGCTCAGGCCGCGCGCCCGGCGACGACGGCGTCGGCGAGCAGGAGCGCGAGGGCCGTCTTGGCGTCGGCGATCTCGCCCCGGCGCGCCTGCGCGACGGCCTCGGCGAACGGCATCCGCACCGGCACGACGTGCTCGTCGTCGTCCGCTGTGCCGTCGTCGGTCTCCTCGACGTCCTCGGCGAGGAAGAGGTGGATGGCTTCGTCGCTGTAGCCGATCGCCGGAAACGTCGCGCCGAGGGGCGTCCACCGGCCGGCCCGGAGCCCGACCTCCTCGGCCATCTCGCGCGCGGCGCAGGCCTCGGGCGTCTCGCCCGCGTCGAGCTTGCCCGCCGGCACCTCGAGGAACTCGCGCCGCGGCGGGTAGCGGTACTGCCGGATGAGGACGGTCGTGCCGTCGGCGAAGAGCGGGACGGCGGCGGCCGCGCCGGGGTGCGCGATCCACTCGCGGACCGCCTCGCCGCCGCCGGGCGTGCGGACGCGGTCGCGGCGGACGTGCAGCAGCTTGCCGTCGAAGACGGGCTCGGTCGAGAGCGTGTGTTCGGTGAGGTCCATGCGGGGACGGGGGATGGGAGCGGGAAGATGCGGCGGGTAGCTTGCGGGATGCAGCCCTCTCCCCCGCCCCGCCCGCTCGGCGCGCCCGCGCGGCACCTCGCGTCCGTCGGGTCGACGATGACCGAGGCGGCGGCGTGGGCGGTGGCGGGCGCGCCGCACGGCGCGGCCGTCGTGGCCGAGACGCAGACGGCCGGGCGCGGACGGCACGGCCGCGTGTGGCACGACGTTCCCGGCGCGAGCCTGATGGTGTCGCTCGTGCTGCGCCCGGCCCTCGCGCCCGAGTGCCTCGGGCTCGTCGGGCTCGCGGCCGGGCTGGCCCTCACCGAGGCCGCCGAGGCGTTCGGCGCAGCGGCGCGGCTGAAGTGGCCCAACGACGTCCTCGCGCCCGACGCGCACGGCGGTCTCGCCAAGCTCGCCGGCGTCCTCGCCGAGGCGTCGTGGTCCGGCACGGCCCCCACCGTCATCCTCGGAGCCGGCCTCAACGTCGGGCAGGACGCCTTCCCGCGGGGGCTGAGGGCGACGTCGCTGCGGATCGCGGCGGGCCGCGACGTGGCCCGGCTGGAGCCGCTCGCGCCCTTCCTCGACGCCTTCGCGGCCCGCCTCGCACAGGCCGAGTCGGATCCGGCGCGGCTGCTGGCCGACGTCGAGGCGCGCCTCGTCGGGCTGGGCGAGCGGTGCCGGGTCGGCTTTCCGGGGACGGATCGGCCCGCGCTCGCCGGCACGGCGCTGGGGCTGGCCCCGGACGGCGCGCTGCGGCTCGCGACGCCGGCCGGCGAGCGCCGCGTCCACGCCGGCGAGGTGACGCTCGCCGCGCTGGAGCCGTGAGCCCGCCGCCGTTCCTCGCGGTCGACATCGGCAACTCGTCGGTCAAGGCCGCCGTGTGGGACGAGGTGTCTCCCGGCGGTGCCCTGGCGTGGACGCGGGCCGTCACCCTCGGCCACACCGAGGCACCCGCGCGCCTCGAGGCGCTCGCGTGGGCCGGCCTGAAGACGGGCGTCGCCTCGGTCGTGCCAGTCCTCACGGCCTCCGTCGCAGACGCCCTGCAGCGGGCGACCGGGCGCACGCCGACGGTGGTCTCGGCGCGCCTGCCGCTGCCGTTCGCGATGGCCTACGCCACGCCGGAGACGCTCGGGCCGGACCGCCTCGCCGCCGCGGTCGCGGCGTGGCACCTCGGCGGCGGCCGTCCGGTGGTCGCGCTCGACGCCGGGACGGCCCTCACCCTCGACGCGGTCGACGTCCGGGACGGGCGGCCGGTCTACCTCGGCGGTGCCATCGCGCCTGGGCCCGCCCTGATGGTCGCCGCGCTCGCAACGGGCACGGCCGCGCTGCCAGACGTCGCGCTCGGCCGCGAGGCCCCGCCCATCGGCACGTCGACGCGCGAGGCCATCCAGGCCGGCGTCGAGGGACTCTTCGCCGGCGGGGCCCTCCACCTCCTCCGCACGACCTCCGAGGCGCTCTCGGCACCGCCGGTCGTCGTCGCGACGGGCGGGCTCGGGCCGTGGCTCTACCACCACGGCCTCCCCATCGACGTCCTCACGCCGACGCTCGTCCTCGACGGCGTCCGGCTCCTGAGCGGCGGGTAGCTACGGGTGCAACGGGGCCGTCCCGTCGACGTTGAGCAGCGACTGCACGCGCGCGATCACCATGTCGATGGCGACCTGGTTGCGGCCGCCGCGCGGGATGATGACGTCGGCGTGGCGCTTCGAGGGCTCGACGAACTCGAGGTGCATCGGGCGGACGGTCCGCCGGTACTGCTCGAGGACGGAGTCGATGGAGCGGCCGCGCTCGTGGAGGTCGCGCTCGATGCGCCGCATGAGGCGCACGTCGTCCGGCGCGTCGACGTAGAGCTTGACGTCCATGCGCTCGCGCAGCTCGGGCTCGGCGAGGACGAGGATGCCGTCGACGAGGACGACCGGGCGCGGCTCGACGGTCTCGGTCGCGGCGAGGCGGCTGTGCGTCTCGAAGCTGTAGGTCGGCTTCTCGACGGCGCGGCCGGCGAGGAGCGCGTCGAGGTGCTGGACCATGAGGCCGGACTCGAGCGCGTCCGGGTGGTCGAAGTTGAAGCGGGCGCGCTGCTCGGGCGCGAGGTGCGCGAGATCGCGGTAGTAGGCGTCGTGGTCCAGGAGCGCGATGCGGCGCGTGCCGAAGCGCTCCATGATGCGGCGCTGCACGGTCGTCTTGCCCGAGCCCGAGCCGCCGGCGATTCCGATGACAACCGACATGGTGAGCCAGTAGGCAGTGGGCAGTAGCCAGTGGGCAGTAGCCAGTGGGCAGAAGGCAGTGGCCGGTGGGCAGTAGCCGGTGGTCAGCAGTGACGCATAACCGGATGCGTGTGTCTGCCACTGGCCACTGGCCCCTTCCCCTCTAGTCTTCCTCCTCGTCGTCCGCGGACTTCCTGGGCGCGGCGGCTTCGGCGCGGAGGCGGTGGCGCTCGGCGCGGCGCGCCTCCCAGCCCGGGGCCGACACCATGACGACGGTCCCGCCGCCGGCAGCGTCCAGCTCCGACGCGTCGCGGTCGAGCTCGTAGCCGTCGGGCGCGTCCCACAGGTCGAGCGCGTCGACCGAGTCCGCGACCTGCGTCACGATAAAGCCGGCGAGAGCTCCGCGGAGCTCCTTGATGCCGTGCGTGAGCGCCTTGCGCTCGCCATCAGTCTCCTTGACGAACTTGACGCGGATGGTGCGGGCGGCGGTGCCGGCGTCGTCCCACGCGTCCTCGAACGCAGCCGGGAGCAGGTTCCAGACGGCCTGCCCGGCGAGGAGCTCGTTGAGCGTCCGCGAGAGCGGCTCGCGCCAGTACGCCGCCGGCTTGCCGACGCCGTCGACGCGGGCGTCCATGCGGAGGCGGTAGTCCGGGACGAGGTCGTCGGGGCGGAGCAGGCCGAAGAGGCCCGAGAAGATGATTCCGTTCTCGAGCAGGCGGCGCTGCGCGCCCGTCGGAAGGGCGGTGAACTCCATCGCGCGGTACATCACGCCCGGCGCGTAGCGGTCTATGGCGGCCGTGAGCGGGCTGTCGTAGACCGCGAGCGAGACCTCGACCGCGCGCTCGAGCGCGTCGCCTTTGACGCCGAAGAAGGCCTCGAGCGCGGCCGTGTCACCGGCGTCCCGGGCCGCGCGGACCTGCGCCTGGACGGCGTCGATGAGCGTCCGGCGCTCGGGGTTGAGGTCCGAGAAGTAGTTGAACGTGTTCGACGAGCGGTAGTCGAACATGTCGGGCGCGAGCGGGTTGCCGCCAGCGGCCTTGCCCTCGGCACTGGGCAGGAGGATGGAGAAGCGCATCAGGAGGGGCTACCGCCGCGGCGCTGGCGCGCCTCGTCGATGAGGGCGTCGGCCTCGGAGAGGAGGGCCTGCGCCTGGACGCGGGCGTCGGCGACGAGCGCGTCGGCCTTGGTGCGGGCGACGCTGACGCCAGGGCTGTCGTCGTCGTCGAGGCGCCGGACGATGGCCGAGAGGTCGTCCGCCCACGAGTCCATGAGGTAGGCAGCGCGGCGGCGCAGCTGGCGGCCCTCGCCGGGCGCGAGCAGGAGGCCGAGGACAAACCCGACCGCGCCCC
>JAYWIE010000098.1:0-4593 GCA_043789155.1 Rubricoccaceae bacterium
TCGTGCGGCCGCTGCCGGCGCGGCCTGTCGCGCACCTGCTCATGGGGACGGTCCGCGGCTACCTCGTCGCCGACGACGAGACGCGGTGCATGCCCAAGGGCCGCACGCAGCCGTCGCCGTTCGCGACGCCGGGCGAGGCGGCCTCCTTCATCACGTCGGTCTTCTTCGACGGGCTCCTCGCCCCCGCCCCGGCGGACCCCGCCTGACCATGCGCGCTCTCCAGACTCTGACCCGCCTCTCCGCCGCCGTCGCCGTGCTCGCCCCGGCGGCAGCCGTCGCCCAGCGGCCCGCCGCCCCGCTGCCGGACTCGGCGGCGACGACCGTCGCCGTGGCCACGATGGCCGACGTGCCCGCGGGCGCGCTCCCGCTCACCGTGGACGCCGCGGTCGCGATCGCGCTCGAGCGCGGCTACGCCGTCCGCCTCGCCGAGCTCGACGTCGCGACGGCGCGCGCGCAGGTCCGCCAGCAGTACGGCACGCTCTACCCGCGCGTGGACCTGACGTCGTCGTACACGCGCAACGTCGTGCAGGCGAACCCGTTCGCGGGCTCGTCCGCCGGCGGCATCTTCGGCGGGCTCGGGGCCATCGGGTGGCTCCAGTACAACGAGACGGCGCGGACCGACGGCGACCCGAACACCAACCCGATCACGCTCGAGGAGTACAACCGGCGCGTCGGCGCGGGCCAGAGCGCGGTCGGGTACAACCCGGCCAACGGCTCCAACCCGTTCGGGACGGACAACTCCATCCTGAACGCGCTGTCTATCTCGCAGCCGCTCTACTCCGGGACCGCCTTCGCCGCGCTGCGCGGAGCCCGCGACCTCGTCGAGGTGAGCCGGCAGGCGACGCTCCAGCGGCGCGACGAGGCCGTCCAGCAGGCGCGGCAGGCCTTCTACGGCGCGCTGCTCGCCGAGGCCCAGATCGGCGTCCGGCGGGCGTCCGTCCAGCGCGCCCGCGAGACGGCGCAGGACGCGGGCCTGCTCGTCGCCCAGGGCGTGCGCCCGGTCCTCGAGCGCCTCAACGCCGACGTCGACCTCGCCAACGCCGAGACGGGCCTCGTCCAGGCCGAGGCCCAGGCCGAGACCGCGCTCGACCAGCTGCTCGTGACGCTCGGGCTGCCCGCCGGCGCGCCGGTCGTGCTCGTCGGCGCGCTCGACGTCGACGACAGCCTCTTCCGGACCGTCGGCCTCGCGGCCGCGTCGGCGGCGGCCGTCGAGAGCCGGCCGGACCTCGCGCAGGCGCGCATCGCGATCCGCCTCCAGGAGGTCCAGCGCGACGTCACGCGCGCCGAGGCCGCCCCCAGCCTCTCGGCCTTCGTCAGCGCGAGCTACTCGGGCAACATCCCCGACGACCGCTCCTTCGTGACCACGCCCGACCCGGCCGACCCGTTCACGTTCCAGACGGGCTCGAGCGGCTTCTTCTCGAGCACCTACTTCCAGCCCGCGCTCTCGGTCGGGCTCCGCCTCAACTGGACGCTGTTCGACGGCTTCCAGACGCGCTACCGCGTCCAGCAGAACCAGATCGCCGTAGACCAGGCGCGCATCCGGCTCGAGCAGGCGACCAACGGCGCGCGGCTCGAGGTCGCGACGTCGCTGCGCGACCTCGAGAGCGCCCGCCGGCGGCTCCGGACGCAGCAGCAGACCGTCGCCACGGCGCAGTCCGCCTACGCCTTCGCCTCGGCGCGCCTCGCCGAGGGCGTCGCGACGCAGGTCGACGTCCGCGTGGCGAGCCAGAACCTCGACGTCGCGCGGCTGAACCTGCTCCAGGCGTCCTTCGACGCGCTCGTGGCGCGCTCGGCCTACGAGCGCTCGACGGGCATCATCGCCCGGCCGGCACTCACGGCGGCGACGCCGGCCAGTGGCCAGTAGGCACCGGGATAACCCGGACCTGTGGCCAGTTGACGACCTCCCCTTCAGACGTTTCCGCCGGCTCACCCTCGGCCGCCCACATGACCCGCTTCTCTCCTCTTCTCGCGCTCGCGCTCGTGCTCTCCGCCTGCGGCGGCGGCGACTCTCCGGCCGACACGGCCGCGGCCGACTCGACGGCGACCGCCCCGGCCGTCGAGGTGCTCGTCGCCGACCCGGGCCTCTTCGAGGACGTCGTGTCGCTCACCGGCACGGTCGCGACCAACAACGACGCTGCGCTCTCGCCCGACGTGCCGGGCACGCTGACGTTCGTCGCGGCCGTGGGGACGTTCGTGCGGGCGGGCCAGACCGTCGCGCAGGTCCGCGCGACGGGCCAGCAGGCGGGCGTGGCGCAGGCGCAGGCCGGCGTGGCGCAGTCGCGGGCGGGCGTGGCGCAGGCGCAGGCCGGCGTGGCGCAGGCGCAGGCGACGGTCGCGCAGGCCGAGGCGGGCATCCGGGCGGCCCGCGCGACGCGCCAGGGCGCGCAGGCCCAGCTCGACCTCGCGCAGGACCAGTACCGCCGCCAGCTGCCGCTCGTCCGCGACTCGATCCTCTCGGCGCTCGAGTTCCGCGGCGTCGAGACGCAGCTCGCCGCGGCGCGGTCGCAGGTCGCCGCGGCCGATGCCGGCATCGCGCAGGCGCAGGGCCAGTTCCGCGCGGCCCAGCAGGGCGTCGTCGCGGCGCGCGCCGGCGTCTCCGCGAGCCGCGCCGGCGAGACGGGCAGCCTCGCCATCGTGCGCGGCGCGCAGACGCAGCTCGGCAACACGCGCGTCGTGGCCCCCTTCGCGGGCGTGATCCAGGAGCGCATCCAGGGGCCGGGCGAGCTCGCGAGCCCGGGCCAGCCCGTCGTGCGGATCGTCTCCGGCGGGGCCGTCAAGATCGAGGCCGGCGTGCCCGAGCGCTACGCCGGCGCGGTCCAGGTCGGCGCGACGGTCCAGGTCACGCCGACGGCCGGGGCCGGCGGCCCGCGCGGTGGCCGCGTGACGTTCGTCGGCGTCGCGGTGAACCCGCAGACACGGACGTTTCCGGTCGAGATCCAGGTCGACAACAGCGATGGCGCGCTGAAGCCGTCCATGGTCGTCCGGCTCGCCGTCACGCGCGCGATCCTCCAGAACGTCGTGGTCGTGCCGCAGGAGGCCGTCGTGCGCGACGGCGACGCGACGGCCCTCTTCGTCGCCACGGCCGGGCCGGGCGGGGCGAAGGTCGCGCGGCGCCGCGAGGTCGAGCTCGGCCCGACGTCGGGCCGGACGGTCGTGGTGCTGTCGGGCCTCCGGGCGGGCGAGTCGATCGTCGTCTCGGGCGGGTCCGGCCTCGAGGACGGCGACGCGGTGCGCGTTGCCGAGACGCGGGCCCCGGCGCGCCAGGCGGCGCGCACCGCGCCGGCCGGGGCGGCACCGGCCCGCGACTCGGCGGCCAGCCGGTAGCCTAGAGCTTGTCATGAACCCACGCCTCCCCCGCGGGCCGGGTAAACCCGGACCTGAGGTGGCCGCACAGCGGCCGGAGGGGCGGTTTCGAGGCCGTCGCAGAACCGCCCCCCACCCCGCTGACGCGGGGAGCCCCCCGCGGGGGGGCCGTAAAGGCCAGTCTGCTCGGGTTCATGACAAGCTCTAGACGCGCGCCCGGCGGCGGCTCGCCCCGAGCACGTCGTCGGCGGCGTCCATCAGGTCCGCCGTCCGCTCCTCGGCCGTCCCCTCGTGCGTGCGCGCAAGAAACTGGACGGCAGCCTCGGCCGCGCGCACGTCGGGCACGTGGGCAAACTGGACCGGGCGCGGGGTGCCGTCGCCGTCCGCGGCGTCGTGGGCGAGGACGAGGCTGCCGGAGCCGTCGGGCCGCTCCGTCCGGCGGACGTTCCGGAGCGCGCCGGGCGGGACCGACCGGACGGCGATGTCGCGGAAGCCGGACGCCTCGAACAGGACCGCGCGGCGGTCGGTGACGGCGTAGAGCGTGCGCCGCGCGCCGCGCCACGCCCACCACGGCGTGGAGAGCATCGCGAGGCCGATGGCGACGAACGGGACGCCGAAGAGGGGGAAGGCGACCTGCCAGCTCAGCCAGTCGCTGACGGTGAGCGACGCCGTGCCCATCCAGAAGACTGCGAACGCCGTCCACGGGACGGCGAAGAGCCAGACCGCGAAGCCGGTCCAGAGGGCGCGGTGCGCGCTCGGCTGCGCGGCCCACTCGACAGTCTCGCCGGGCGTGAGTTCGGCGCGGGCGATGGCGTCCAGGTCGGCGGGGAGGTGGGTCGTCACAGGCAGCGGGGCGCGTGAGGCTGGTCATCGGCCCGGCCGCGCGAAGGGTGCACGGGCCGGCCGAATGGAACGCGCCCGTTCCCGCCCTGCCCTCTATGGAGCAGACGCCCGCGCTGCGGCGGACGCCTCGGCGAGGCGTCCCTACCGGCACGATGCTCGCCGCCGAGTGCGTCACCAACGGCGACGTCTCAGGTCCGCCTTCTGCTTCTCTGCCGTACAGTCGTGCATTGCCGCATGTAGCGAGCGGTGCCGCCTGTCGAGCGACGAAACTCTATTCAGGTCCGCGCATCCGAATACGTGTGCGGAATACGCGGTCGAACGCCTCGAGACGGTCAAGCGTCCATGCGTGCAGGTCGGGCCATCGTGCCGGATCGGTCGGATCTACGGAGAGTCGTGCGTGGATAGCCTGTCGGCGGCGGTTCTCGTCCCGGCTCCACGTAATGGGAA
>JAYWIE010000099.1:0-4585 GCA_043789155.1 Rubricoccaceae bacterium
CGTGCTCGTGATGCGGACGTTTTCGAAGGCGATCGGCCTCGCCGGCATCCGTGTCGGCTACCTCGTCGGCCACCCGGCCCTCATCGCCGAGATGGAGAAGGCGCGCCTGCCGTTCCTCGTGGACCGCCTCGCCGAGGCCGTCACGGTCGAGGCGCTCGCGCACCCGGACCTGCTCGCCGAGCACGTCGCGACCGTCATCGCCGAGCGCGACCGCATGTTCGACGCCGTCGCGGCGATGCCGGGCGTCGAGGCCGTCCCGAGCGCGGCCAACTTCTTCCTCTTCCGGACGCCGCTCCAGGCCGCCGCCCTGCGCGCGGCGCTCGCCGCGCGCGGCGTGCTCGTCCGCGACGTCTCGGCCTACCCCGAGCTCGCCCCGCAGGGCGGCCGCCCCGGCTGGGCCCGCGTCAGCGTCGGCGCGCCGGACGAGAACCGCGCCTTCGTCGCCGCGTTGGCCGCCGTCCTCGCGGAAGGTTGAGAGGTTTCAGGGTTGAGGGTTGAGAGGGAAAGCGTGGACACACAGCGCTCTCGGCTGCCGCCAGGACGGTTTTCAACCTCTCAACCTCTCTACCTCCAAACCTCTCAACCCCGTCGGGCGGCCCGTATCTTGGCCGCGACACTGCTTCTGCACGCCACGCATGGACTACATCCAGGTCGACATCATCGGTCTCTCGACGAGCCCGTCCTCGGGCGGGGCCTACGCGCTCGTCCTCGGCGAGGTCAACGGCAACCGCCGCCTCCCGATCATCATCGGCGCGTTCGAGGCGCAGGCCATCGCGCTCGAGCTCGAGAAGATCCAGCCGCCGCGCCCGATGACGCACGACCTCATCCGCAACCTCTTCGACGCGCTCGGGGCCGAGGTCACGGACATCGTGATCGACGACCTCCGCGAGGGCACCTTCTTCGCCAAGGTCCGCTACGTCTACGACGACGACGAGGCGCAGCTCGACGCCCGCCCCTCGGACGCCGTCGCGCTCGCCGTCCGCACGGACGCGCCCATCTTCGTCGCGTCGTCGGTCCTCGACGAGGCCGGCATCCCCGCCGACGACGACGCGGACACGGACAGCGACGACAGCGAGCCCGAGGACGTCGCACCGGCTCCGTCGCCGTCGCGCAAGCCGGACACGTCGGGCAGCCGCGCCGTCTCGGCCCTCGACCGCCTCACGGGACAGCTCGAGAAGGCCATCGCGGACGAGGACTACGAGGCCGCGGCACGCCTCCGCGACGAGATCGGCAAGATGAAAGGCGACAACTGAGCCAGCGGGCCGCGGCGCGCGTCTCGGCCCCCGCTTCCGAGCCGCCATGCCGACTGCGTTCTCCGTCGTCTTCCTCACCACGACGTTCCTCGCTGCTGGGAGCGCTGTCGCGCAACCCACCCCGGCCAGTGCCGGGCAGGCTGCCGTCCGCCTCGTCGAAGCGGCGCGCGCACGGGACTGGCCTGCCCTCGCGGCCTTCGTGGACCCGCAGACCTTTGCGGAGGTCGCGGCGGGCTTCCCGGCCACCGCAGACGCGGCAGACGAGGAGATCCGCGCGCTTCTGGCGATGATCGACCCCGACCGCCCCACCGAGAGGCCCGGAGCGTCCGGCGAATCCCACCTGCCGGCTGCCGGCTCTGAGCCGCAGGTCGCACTGCGACTGGCCCGGTGGATGCGCTCGCTGTACGGCACGGGGCCGCTAGACGGGCAGACCGTCATGGCGCGGGTGCTGGCCCTCGTCGCCCTCTGCGACCCGAACACCCCTCTGTCCTCCTTCGACGGCGTCGGCTACGCCCCGGTGCGCGTGGACGTCCGGCCTGACGGGACGGTCGAGGCCATCGGCCGCCTCACGGCGACCGTCGGCGGCGAGCCCATCGAGGGTCTCGCTGTGACGCCGCTGCGCTGGACCGAGGGCCGCTGGACCGTCGATGGCGGCATTTCAGCGGCGCGGGACGCTGAACTCAACCCGGCCGCCGACATGCTCACCCTCGGCGCGCTCGACTGGATGTACGGGATGGTCGCCGCGTTCCAGGCAGACGCGGACGGGACGGTGCCGGGATGCAGCGGCGGGGTCGAATGACAGCGCTCCCGCCTGGTGCCGTCGGCGCGTCAGCGCTCGTGCGCGCGCTCGCCGAGCGCCGGCCGGACGCGCTCGCGTTCTACGCCCACGACCCGGCCGGGCCGCTCGCCGACGCCGCCCGGATCGCCGCCGAAGGAGCACGACACCGCGACGCCGTCGCCGACGTCCTCGCCGAGCAGAACGCCACGTGGGGAGCCGGCGACGCGGCCGGCACCGAGATGACGCTCGCGCTCGTCGAGCGCTTGCGAGCGCCGGAGTCCGTCGCCGTCGTGTCGGGGCAGCAGCTCGGGCTGTTCGCCGGGCCGCTCTATACGGTCTATAAGGCGCTCACGGCCGTCCGCCTCGCCGCCCGCGTCGAGGCCGAGACGGGCCGCCCGGCCGTGCCCGTCTTCTGGCTCGCCGACGAGGACCACGACTTCGCCGAGGTCCACCAGGCCGTGTTTACGGACGGCGAGAGCGTCCGGACGGCCGCGTACCACGACGGGCTCGCGCTCGGCGGCCCGCGCCCGCCCGTCGGCCGCATCGTGCTCGACGCCGAGCGCCTCGCGGCGACGTTCGCCGAGGTCGAGCGCGCGCTCCCCGCCGGGCCCTTCCGCGCGCAGGCGCTCGCGCTCGCCCGCGACGCCTACCGGCCCGGCCGGACGATGCGCGACGCCTTCGCCGTCCTCCTCCGCGCGCTCGCGCCGGGCCTCGTCCTGATGTCGGCCGACGACGCGCGGCTGAAGCGCCTCGCCTTGCCCGTGCTCATGCGCGAGGCGGCGCAGTGGCGCGAGACGGCGCAGATGCTCGCCGACCGCTCAGCGGCGCTCGTCGCCGCCGGCTTCCACGCGCAGGTCGCGCCGAGCCCGCTCGGCCTGTTCTGGACCGACGACGACGGCCTGCGCCGGCCCGTCGACCCGCTCGACGGCGCAGGGGACGACGCCGCCGGCGTGACGCTGCGCGGCACGGACGTCCGGTGGACGGACGCCGAGTGGGCCGCGCGGGTCGCGGCGACGCCCGAGCGCGTCAGCCCCAATGTCGTGCTGCGGCCGCTCGTGCAGGACACGCTGCTGCCGACGGCCGCGTACGTCGCCGGGCCGGGCGAGGCGGCGTACTACGCGCAGATCGCGCCGGTCTACGCCGCCTTCGGCGTCCCGATGCCGGCCATCGTGCCGCGCCTCTCGCTGACGCTCGTCGAGCCCGGCGTGCGCCGGACGCTGGACCGCGACGGCCTCGGCGTGCCCGACTTCCACGGCGGCCCCGGATCGAGCCCGGAGCAGGTGCTCCACGCGCTGTGGTCGCGCCTCGCCCTCGCCGGGACCGACGTCCCCGCCGCCTTCGCCGACGCCCGCCGCGACGCGGACGCCCTCGCCGCCCGCCTCGACGCGCTCGCGGCCGGCGTCGGCGGCTCGCTCGCCGGCGCGTCGGGCGCGATGCGGACGGCCCTCCTGCACGCGGTCGACCGGATGGAGGCCAAGACGGTGCGCGTCGAGCGGCGACGGCACGACGACGTCCGCGCGCGGCTCGCGCGCGCGCAGACGGCGCTGTGGCCCGGCGGCACGTTGCAGGAGCGCGCGCTCGCGCCGCTCCAGCTCGTCGCCCGCCACGGGCCGGACGTCTTCGAGCGCGTCGTAAACGCGGTCCCGTTCGACACGGCCGTGCACCATGTCGTCGATCTTTGACGGTGAAGATCCGGGCGTGGAAGCGGTTTGTTATCAAGCCCGCATGAACGAAAGCGCTACCAGCGCGCGAGGTCGAATCAAGAGCCGGACGGTGCCGTGCAAGGGCCTAACTAGCCTGCACGACCATGTCTGCCCTTTACAAGATTCTCAAGACCATCCGCCGCATCCTCAGCCCGACGCTGCTCGGTCTCCCGGTCGTCTACCTCCGAGCGCCTGACCAACCCGGCACCACGGGTTGAATGATCCGTTGTAAGAATTACGCAGGTGGCACCCAATCTGTCGGGACCGTTCCACACCGTCAGTGGCTGCGCCTTCGCTGCGCGGTTCCGCGGATGCAGGATCCGGAGGGCGGCGCAGCCCATCCACCTTAGGGACCGGCAGGACGCTTATCAACATGACGGATTGCCGCTTTCGCGAGGATGACGACTGAGAAACTGTTTGGTGAAGCGAATATCCTTGAAACCGCCCCCCACGGGGGGCTGTCGCGCAGCAACTGGGGGGGGTAGTCGCAACGCTTCACCCGCTGAAACCCCCTCCGCCCGCAAGGCGGGCACCTCCCCGAGGGGAGAAGTTGTGTTCGCCAAACAGTTTCTGAAAGGGACCACTCGACTGCGTACAGCGCAACGGTGTTGAGGTAAGGCGGTCCCGACGTCATCCTGAGCGACTGTTTGGCGAACAGGCCCTGCCCCTGTCATCCAGAGCGCCGGGTGAACCCACCGGGACACCCGGACCTGACCTGAGTGAGCCGCAGGCGAGCGCAGTCGAAGACCGCGAAGCGATGGCGCAGCCCATCTCTGACGAGCACGATGCCCAGACCGCGCGTCGTCCCGGTCCGGGTGCTCGGCACAGATCCTTCGACAAGCTCAGGATGA
>JAYWIE010000100.1:0-4565 GCA_043789155.1 Rubricoccaceae bacterium
CGCCTCGGCGAGGACGTCCTTGGAGTGGATGTCGAGGTGGTTCGTCGGCTCGTCGAGCACGAGCACGTTGGCCGGGCTGAGGAGCGTCCGGGCGAGCGCGAGGCGCGAGCGCTCGCCGCCGGAGAGGACCGAGACCGGCTTGAAGACGTCGTCGCCGGTGAACAGGAACGCGCCGAGAACGGACCTCAGCTCCGTATCGGACTGCCCGCGGGCGACGTCCTGGAGCGCTCCGAAGACCGTCATCGACGGGTCGAGGGCCTCGGCCTGGTGCTGCGCGAAGTGCGCGATCGCCGCGCGGCGGTCGACCTGCCGCTCGCCGTCGAAGCTCTCCTCGCCGAGCAGGATGCGGGCGAGCGTGGACTTGCCCGCGCCGTTCTTGCCGACGAGCGCGACCTTGTCGCCCTTCTCGAGGCGCAGCGCGCCGGCGTGCTCGAACACGCGCGTCGTGCCGCCGGGGCCCGCGCCGTCGGCCGCGGTCGCGGGGTACGACTTCGAGAAGTCCGACAGCTCGACCGCGATCCGGCCGACGGCCGGCGGGTCCGGGAAGCGGAACTTGATGGTCGCCGCCTCGGCCGGCGGGGCCGCGATGCGGTCCATCTTGTCCAGCGACTTCTGGCGGCTCTGCGCCTGCTTGGCCTTGGTCGCCTTGGCGCGGAAGCGCTCGACGAAGCGCTCCATCTCGGCGATGGTCTTCTGCTGGTTGTCGAACTGCGACTGCCAGTGGGTCCGCCGCTCGACGCGCGCCTCGAGGTAGAACGAGTAGTTGCCGGCGTAGTCGTCGATCTGGCCGCGGACGAGCTCGGACGTCCGCGTCGTCATGCGGTCGAGGAAGTAGCGGTCGTGGGACACGAGCACGACGGCCCCGGGGTACGTCGTAAGGTACTGTTCGAGCCAGTCGATGGACTCGATGTCGAGGTGGTTCGTGGGCTCGTCGAGCAGCAGGATGTCGGGCTGCCCGAGCAGCAGCCGCGCGAGCGCGACGCGCATGCGCCAGCCGCCGGAGAAGGTCGAGAGCGGGCGGCGCATCTCGTCCTCGGTGAAGCCGAGCCCGGAGAGGATGGCGGCCGTGCGCGCCTCGACCGTGTGCGCGTCGCGGGTGGCGAGCAGCTCCTGCGCGCGCGAGAAGCGGTCCACGAGGCCGTGGTAGTGGTCCGTGTCGTGGTCCGTGGCGGCCTCCATCGCCTCGAGCAGCCGGTGCGACTCGGCCTCGAGCTCGATGACGTCGCCGAAGGCGCGCATCGCGTCCTCGAGCGGCGAGATGGACGTGTCGGTCTCCTGCGTGTCCTGCGTGAGGAAGCCGGTCGTCGCGCCGCCCTCGCGCACGACCTCGCCGCCGTCGATGCTCTGCTCGCCCGAGATCACGCGCAGGATCGTGGACTTGCCCGCCCCGTTGGGCCCGACGAGGCCGATGCGCTCGCCGGCGCGGACGGTCCACGAGAGGTGGTCGTAGAGCGTGCGGCCGCCGAAGGCGAGGGAAAGGTCGCGGAGGAAAAGCATCGGGGAGCGGTCTGTGTCGCGCAGAAACGGGGCGGGGCACAGGATAGGGCGCGCGCGCGCGGGCGTCCGGTAGGATTCCGTGCGAACACAGGCGATTCACGGCAGTATCATCAATGCCCCAGTCGCCATCACAGAGTAACGGGCATGAGCAAGTTTATTGAATACTCAAATCTCCCTTATAGTGTACCAAGAGTCTATATATCTGATCCGGGGGAATTTTTGTCTGGTTTACCAAATTGTGTAGATAAGAAACTTTTTATAGGTGATTTCCAATACCTAGAGATATGGTCTATGGTGGCTATTGCCGCTCTGTCTAGGGACGAATCTAATAATAGGATTATTTTAGATTTTGATTATAGCACGGTTTCTAAATTTGCTTATGCAGTAGGCTTAAAAGATGTAGTAGAAGGAAATGCTACCAATAACTATAGAGAAGAAGGAAGAACAGTTAAGATAGAAAGATTTGTAGATTTCAAAGATCTAGAAAATGTTTCAAAAGATATTTCAAAACTGCTTATTAGCGATGATATGATGGATGATGATAATTATATAGACGCAGAAGACACAAGAAGAACTATATATTATGTAATGGTCGAACTAATGAGAAACGTAGTACAGCATAGCTACGACAAGTTGGGTGGTGTTATAGCAGCTCAATCTATGAATGTGGGGGGTTATCATGATAATCCGTGTATTCAAATAGCTGTAGCTGATTCGGGGATTGGGATATACAGGAGTTTGCTGGACATGCATAGAGATATAGTTTCTCCAGAGGTTGCTTTAGAGAGATCTATACTGCCTCATTATTCTGGAGCATTTCCTAGTTGGAAAAAGGGTGGAGATCAAAACGCAGGACTTGGGTTGTTTTTTGCGTCGCAAATGGTAAAAATATTAGGGGGTCGTATGCTGATCTCCTCAAGAGGTGCCAGTCTTACCATCCAGGGAGATATTGAAGGCTTTGGAAACAACGATATTAAGCTTCACGACTGGGATTATCCAGGTACTATTGTCGTCTTTGAAATACCAAAGAGAAGTGTTGGAGACTATGTTGAACTAATAAAGATTATCCAGTCAAAGGCTCAGTCTATGTATTCAGACATGAAGCCAGTTAATTTTCTGAGGTACGATATATCACATGATAACATATGGGAATTTGCCGTAGTGTATGCTGCAGAAGACACATCTATAGCTGAGAAATACGCCAACGATAATATGATACCAAGATTATTAAAAGGTGAAAATATATGTTTAAACTTTATGAATATTGATATTAGAACTCAGAGTTTTCTGCACGCATTGTTATTCAATGTAATTAAAATAGCTTATGCAAATAATAGAAGTATTTATATTAAATCTGCATCAGACCCTGTCAAAGACGGCTTAAGATTCTTGGAGAACTATGCGTTGAAAAAAGATGATAAATAGTATGATTTTGTCATATACTTACGGACTGGTCGCGCGCACGACAAAACACCAGACTCAGTGCGCATTTTCGTGCACGAACCCCTTGAACAGCGTCATCCACATGATGCGCGTGTCGAACCACAGGCTCCAGTTCTGGATGTAGTACAGGTCGTACTCGATGCGCTTGCGGAGGCTGGTGTCGCCGCGCCAGCCGTTGACCTGCGCCCAGCCCGTGATGCCGGCCTTCATCTTGTGGCGCAGCATGTAGCCCGGGATCTCGTGGCGGAAGCCCTCGATGAGGACCGGCCGTTCGGGGCGCGGGCCGACGACCGACATGTCGCCCCGGAGGACGTTGAGGAACTGCGGCAGCTCGTCGAGCGAGGTCCGCCGGAGGAACGCGCCGACGGGCGTCGCGCGGCTCTCGCCGGGCCGCGACCAGACGGCCCCGGTCCCGGCCTCGGCACCGACGGGCATCGAGCGGAACTTGAGCATCCCGAACGTATGCCCGTTGAGGCCCATCCGCTCCTGGCGGTAGAAGACCGGGCCCGGGCTGGAGAGCTTGACCGCGGCCGCGATCCCGATCAGCAGCGGCGACAGCCCGACGACGGCGACGGCCGAGAACGCGACGTCGAGCGCGCGCTTGACCACCTGGCGGACGTCGAAGGCGGCCTCGTCGAGCAGGTGGATCACCGGCAGGCCGTCGACGTCCGAGACGCGGCTGTTGAGCAGCAGGTCGAGGCTGAACAGGTCCGGGACGAGGCACAGGTGAGCCGTCCGGACCGAGCACGCCTCGGCGACGGCCTCGATCTTGCTGGCCGCCGAGAGCGGGAGCGCGGCGTAGACCATGTCGATGCCGCCGAGGCGGTCCATGACGTCGCCGATCTCGCCGACGTGGCCGATGACGTCCGGGCGGCCGTCGGCGTCGGGGTAGAACGGGTCGCGGGGCTCGGCCGGGACGCCCGCCCCGCGGTCGTCGAGGAAGCCGACGACCTCGAAGCCCATCCACGGGTAGTGCCGGAAGGCGCGCGCGAGCCGCTGCCCGGCCCGCCCGGCCCCGACGATGAGCACGCGGCGCACGTTCTTGCCGGCCTGCCGCGCCCGCCGCAGCACGACGTAGATCGACAGCCGGAGCCCCGCGAGCAGCCCGGACGAGAGCACGCCGAACAGCAGCATGTGGACGCGCGAGAACTGGAACGCGCGGAAGAAGAACGTCGCCGCGACCGAGACGGCGATGCCCATCACGACCGCCCGCGCGACGGCGTACACGACGAGCGGCAGCCGCTGCGCGCGGCGCGTCTGGTACAGGCCCGAGAGCACGAACGCCGCGCTCCACAGCACCAGCACGGCCGGCAGGAAGCGCAGGTACAGCGCGAGCGGCACGAACTGCGGCGGCCGCATCACCTCGAACCGGACGACCCACGCGGCGACCCACGCGAGGGCGATCAGCAGGAGGTCTGCACCGAACAGCAGCCGCTGGAGGGCCTGACTACGTTCGCGGAGCATAGGGTCGGGGCACCCGACGGGTCGGTACGGCGGGCGGCAAAGATAGAGCGCATCCGGCACGGTGAAACCGCGGGCCGGCACATCCGGCCGGGACGTCCGGCCCCGGCCCACCCGTGCACCCGGTAGAGACGCCCCGCTGGGGCGTCTTTGGGCCCGCCGTG